>JBOGTX010001039.1:0-1539 GCA_050695695.1 Chloroflexota bacterium | reverse complement strand
TCGTCGGGTTCTCCGAGCTGCTCTCGGCGACCGCGGTCGATTCGAGTCGCGTTCGCGATATGGGCGCCGAGATTCTTCGGCACGCCCAACGCATGCAACGCTTGGTCGACGACCTGCTCGACGTGTCGCACATCGAGGCCGGTCGCTTTCGGTTGGAGCTGGTCGACGTCGACCTGGGCGCGCTGCTCGAGCGCACCGTCGAGGAGGTCGCCCGACAGACCGATCGTCATCGCCTGGCCTATCAGCCGTCGGATCCTTTGCCGGTGGTCCGCGGTGATCCGCTGCGATTGCGTCAGGTGCTGGACAATCTGTTGACGAACGCGATCAAATATTCTCCGGAGGGTGGGCGGATCGACGTCGTGACCGGCCGGGGTGACTGTGAAGTCACGGTCGCGGTCAAGGACCACGGGATCGGCGTGCCACCCGATAAGCTCGGCCGATTGTTCGAAAGGTTCTATCGGGTCGATAACACGTTGGCCCATCGCGTCCGCGGAAGCGGCCTTGGGCTGGCGATCGCCAAGCACATCGTGGACGCGCACGGAGGACGAATCTGGGTGGAAAGCGAGCTCGGCGGCGGGAGCACGTTCACGTTTTCGCTCCCGCTGCTCGATCCGACACCCATCCCGACGCCGATTACTAGGGTCGGCGAGACAAACGCGAATGCCCAGGTAGATGGCGGCACGCAAGGACAGGGGAGGCCAGCGAGTGCGGAAGCATATATTACTGGTGGATGATGATCAGGCGGTGCAGCGTCTGGTGACGATGACGCTGGGGACGACGGATTTCGAAGTCGCGGTCGCGAGCGATGGCACGACGGCGTTGGAGATGGCGGGAACGCGGACACCAGATCTCGTTTTGCTCGACGTGATGATGCCGGACATGGATGGCTTCGCGGTTGCCACCGCGTTGCGGGCTCGCCCGGAGACGGCGGACGTTTCCATCATCATGCTCACGGCGCGGGGTAGCTCGGACGATCTCGCGCACAGCCAGGCGCTTGGGGTGCGCGAACACTTCATCAAGCCATTCAGCCCGCTCCACCTGTTGAAGACCGTCTACGCCATCCTCGAGGGCATGCCACCCTCCGGGCCCCGATCGGCCGCGGAACCCGCGGGTTAGGAAGCAAGATGTTTTTTGCCCTCGCGATCGTCGCCTCTTTGGCGATTGCCTTCCTACGCGGCCATCCGGTCGACGATATCGTCGCGAAGCCTTTCCGTCTCTGGCTGTTCGCCCTGCTCGGCGCGCTCCTTCATCTTCTGGTGAACCTCCGGATCTTCGCCGCCATCCTCGCGACGCGCCCGGCTGGCCTGGCGCTCCCGCCTGGCGCGTATCTGTACCTGGCGTCGTTCGCGTTCCTGATCGTCTTTTTGCTCGCGAATCGAGACCATCCGGGGTTCGTGGTGCTGCTGGTCGGGTTGGGTCTGAATCTCATTGAGATCGCGGCGAACCGCGGCCAGATGCCGGGCGATCCCGGTCAGCTCGCGGCCGCCGGCCTGCTCGGTTATCAGGTCAAAGAGGCGGCGGCCGGTCTCTGGTCACCCT
>JBOGTX010001038.1:0-8319 GCA_050695695.1 Chloroflexota bacterium | reverse complement strand
ACAGTAGGCCCGCTCGGTTGACGGGCGAGTATCGATCGCGTCTTGCGCGAGATCGGCCAATTCGGGTATAATTCGAGTGCTGGACGTGAGTCCACGTGGTGAGCGTAGCTCAGCGGTTAGAGCACCTGACTGTGGATCAGGGGGCCGAGGGTTCAAATCCCTCCGTTCACCCCAAAGGTCGCGGAACACCGTTCCGGTCCTTCCTCACATGCCGCGCCGGTTCGTCCGAGATGACCGGCGTTCTTTTGTTTGTCGGGCGAGCATGCTTCGCCGAGGCAGGTGCGATGACCGAGGCCGGTCTACCCGGTCACCAAGTGAGACGACGATCGGCACGGCGCTCGTGAAGGAGAATCGATGATCACCACTCGCGATGAGCAACATCAGATGGTCAATCTGCTCTCCCATGGAGGCCCCCAATGATCGACACCCGCCAGGAACTTCACCAGCTCGTGAACATGCTCCCGAAAGACCAGCTCGCCGACGCCCAGCGCGCCCTGAGGGAGATCGCCGAGCGATCTCCCCTCCTCCGCTCCCTCCTCAACGCCCCGATCGACGATGAGCCTCTCACCCCCGAGGAAGTCGCCGCGATCGAGGAGGGCTGGGAGGACATCCGAGCCGGCCGCGTGATCAGCGACGACGAACTCTGCCGCCAGCTCGGCCTGCCGCCCCATCAGCGCCCGTGATCACCTGGAGCATCCGCGCCCGCCGCGATCTCGGCCGACTCGATCCCGACGTCGCGACCCGGATCCACCGGGCTCTCCAGCGCTACGACGACGACCGCCAGGGCGACGTCCAAAAGCTCCAGAGCCGCGCCGACGAGTGGCGCCTCCGGGTCGGCGACTGGCGCCTCATCTTCACCCTCGTCGACGACCTCGAGGCGATCCTGGTCATCCGCGTTCTCAACCGACGCGACGCCTACCGCTAACGAGAAGGGACAAGGTGGATGGTCGACGGTAGGAATCGGAGCGACAGCTGAGTGCTAATCCATCTGCTCGCCAGTCCGAACGCTCGTGAATTCGGCACGAATGCCCTCCGGTTCGGACATTGGCCTGGACCAGGGGGCACGGTCCGTACCGACCGGTGAGCCAGGGCAAAAGCGCGGCGCTTCCGCGTCACGCCGCTCCGAGCGATCGCGCCGTCGACTGGATCCGCTCCCAGGTATCCTCGGCAAGGGGAATCCCGTTCACCAGACGCTCGGCTCGCGAGCGTGACTCCGGCTCTCCAGGGATCAGCACGCCGGACGACCCGGGCGCGGGCGGGACGGCTTTCAGCCGCTCCAGCGTCGCATCGGCGGCGTCGGCGTACTGGCCGGCGTCGACGAAGATAGTGGGATCCATCGCGAGCATCAGTGTCCCGCTGTGGCCATAGACCGGTCCGCCGCGACTTCCTTCCGCGTAGGCATCCGCGCCGGTCATCACCCGCCCAAGAAACTCGACCATCACTGATAGCGCGTACCCTTTGTGCCCGCCAAAGGGCAGGAGCGCGCCACCCTTGTAATAGTCCTCCGGGTCGGTCGTCGGGCGCCCATCGCGGTCCACGATCGCGCCCGGAGGAAGCGGCGCCTTCTTCGCTCGCGCCACCTCGATCTTACCCGCGGCGACCGCGGTCGTGGCAAAGTCGACGAGGACGTCGGGTTGAACGCCGGCCGGAATCCCGACCGAGATGGGATTGGTGCCAAAAAGCGGCCTCGATCCGCCGAAGGGGACCGCGCTGACCCCGCGGCCACCGAAGCCTCCGGCGGTCACGATCAACGCGACCCCGGCATCCGCCGCCATCGTTGCATATTCGCCCAATCGACCGATGTGATTGCAGCGGACGATCCCCACCATGCTCACGCCCGATGCCTTCGCCTTCTCGATTGCCAGGTTGGCGCCGTAGGCCGCGGATACCTGGCCAAACGACCAGCGGCCGTCGACGAGCGCGGTCACCGGCGTCTGCCGAATCACCGCCGGGTGCGCGTCGGCGACCACGTGCCCCTCGCGGACGGCCTCGACGTACGTGGGGATGCGGATGACGCCGTGCGAGTCGTGGCCACACAGGTTCGCGTCGACCAAAGCGGCGGTGACCCGCCGCGAGATCTCGTCCGGGCAGCCGACTGCCACGAAAATCCTTTGGCTGATCTCGGTCAAAGCCTTTGCCGATTGTACGATCACGCGGAGTTCCTCCCGGGAAAGCTATCCGGGCCATCAGCGCCAACGAAGGCTCGCCACGGACCCAGCGCGGGGTGCCAGTCGCTCCGACAATTTCTAAGTTGCCATCACGGTCCGTGCGACAGGCGCAGCGCGCGCAGCTCCCGCTCGAAGTCTTCGATTCGGCCCTTCAAATTTTGCATGTGCTCGGATACGGTCACCCGCTCCGACTCACGAACCGAATAGAGGTCCCAGCAAACCGCGAGCGCCGTACGGAGTGTCCCGATAATCTGTCGCAGGTCCTGTTCGTCGCCGGCGACTCGGGAAAGAAGCTCGCTCGCTCCTTCGTGCAATTGAAACGCAAGCTCGGCGGGCGCCGGCGCGGTCGCGTCCGCGTCAGGAGTCGCCTCGCCGCGAATCGCGGCCACCTGCCCCGGAAAACACTTCTCCAGCTCGCCAAGCGCCAGGTCAATCGCCTGGGAAACGCGCGCGAGCACGCGATAGGAATCAGCACCGACGTCGACCCAATGGGTCTCCGGCATCGAGAAATAGACGGGTTCGAGCGACGACCGATCGTCCATCGCACCCTCCCTGTCCGTCGTCGACGAGTAGCGGTATTGTAGCAGATCTCCGTCAGCGCCCTGATGCCACGAGCTCGACCGCCCGCTGGCTGACTCGCTCCCGCCGTCCCTCGACCACGATCTCGATCCACGGGTGATCGAGCCCTGACCCCAGGCGCGCCGGAAATCGTCCCACCCTGGCAACTTCGAAGACTCGCGGGGCGAGCGGCCCGCGACAGACCCGCACCAGCGCCCCGGCCATGAGATCGGGCGGCGGCGAGCCCGCGTCCGCGGGCGCTTCGACCGGAATCAGGAGCTCCGGCCAGCCCGCCTCGGGGTGCTCGCGCGACGCATCGAGCACGGCGCTCCAACCGGCGCAACGGCTCAGCCCGCTCCACGCCAATTCCGACAACCCACTGTCCCCAAATCCTTCCAGGATCACCACCGAGGGAGCAGCGTCCGATCGAGCGATCTTGCTCCACTCATCTGGCGCGCAGGTGCCCGCGAGAATCCCGGCCACCTTGCCGTGAGACGCCGCTACGACCGCGTCCGCGTCGACCCTTCCGACCAGGAGAATGGCTCCTCGCACCGCCGGGCCAAGATCCGCCGCCCCGAGCTCGTGATCCGCGGCCTGGCCAATCGGCAGGAGCGCTCCAGAAGCGATCGGGCCAGCCCCAACCAGGCCCTCGGCCCGCAACGCCATCGCCCGAACGGTCACGCCACGGCGACCGACGTGCCCAACGACCTCGCCGGGGAGCAGCGCCGACACCGCGTCCTCCGCCGCGTTGGGAATCAGAACGAGCTCGCCGGTGTCTTCGAGCACCTCGCGCACCGTCCCGGCGACCGAGGCGCGCGCGATGCGTGGTCGAAAGCCAAGCGGGCCGCCGCGAGTCGCCAGCACCTGGTCGAGGCCGACCGACGCGCCCGTGCGGCACTGGAGGTATCGGCCGACGTCTTTGACCGGGACGCCAAGCTCCTGGGCGAGGTTCACGACGATTGGCTCGACGTGCTTCGTGCCCCGCGCGACGACGCGCTCGGGACCAACGCGCTCGCCCAGGCGTGCCACGATTCGGCCGTCGTTTCGCAAGAGGCGCGAGCGGCTGACCGGTGTTGGACGCAAGACGATCGTCCGGCTCGCCACGACCGTCACGGCGACCTCCGAAGGATGCCGCCGAGGCGGCCGGGTGCGCCGGATGCCTTTGCCCAACGTCGGGTGCCCCGGTCCGCGGTGAGCGTGAGCACCGCTCCGATCTCACACTCGCCGAGCGATACCAGGCCGCGACGTCCATCACCGTATCCGATGTCGACCGATCGGCTCGGATTCAGGGAGATCTCGGCATGGGTCCATTCCAGCGAGGACAGGGCCGTCACCTCTCCAGGGTGAACGTCGGAAGGGGCCTTGACGCCTTTCGACCCGGCGTCGATCTGAAGGCGCGCCCCTTCCAGCTCGACGGTGCGTCCGATCACCAGCATGCCAAGATCGTCCAGGCCATCACGAATCAGGTCCACCCCGGCGTCGCGGTAGCGTTCTAGCAGCACACCCGCTCCGGCGAGGATCTGGTGTCGGTCGAGCGCCACTGGAGCTGGCCCGGTCAACCCGATCCCGAGCCCGAGCGCGACTGCGGCATCAGTGGCCGGGAGGCGATGGACGAGCCCCACCCCACGTCCGACGACCAGCGCGGGTCGGGGCTCCGCGCGAGCAAGGTCGCGAAGACCGTCCGCCACCTCCGCGATCGCCTGGACCGACCGCTCACGTTGACGCTCGATCGACGGACGATCGACCTCGGCGAGCCACGGGCGGCGGGGCCATTCGTCCAGATCCCCGCTTTCCCGACCGAGCGTCAGTTGCGCGATTGGCCGACGAGCGAGATCGAATCGCTCCGGCGTCGCCCGCCAGACGGCGACGTCCGCGTCTCCCACTTCGATCGCCCAGACCGGCGCGCCTTTCGAACGGCTCAACGTCTGGCACGCCGTTCCAATACTCTCCAGACGCGGGAGCGGATGGATCTCCTCTCCACTGGTAAGCGCCCGCCAGATCGGGGCCGCCGCGTGTTTCTCCCGCCAGATCACCCGAAGCTGCTCGGCAAGACCCTCCGGCTCAGTCTGCCGCACCGGTGGGATCGCGTCCAGCGCCCGCCGCATCCGAAGACGAAGATCCGCCACGACCCGCTCGCGGACCGCGGGCGGGGCGGCCAATACCACGATCGGCAGCCCGCCGGGGCAGCAGGTATGGACCGTGGTTAACGTCCCGGCCAACGCGGAGGTGGCCTGGCCGGTGGCCAATTCCGCTCCACCCACCACGAGCAGAACGTCAGGGCGATCGCCGCGCAAGCTGGACGCGATCCGACCGACGAGACCCCGCCGCTCTTCGATCGCCTCCTCGACCGAGCCCAACGGAATCAGGTCCGCGACCGCCGGCTCGACCGCGTCGAGAATCGACGGCGCGACCTTGCCCAGCAAGACCACCAGGGCCCGGAGCGGGCCCCCGCCCGAAACCACCATCAAGTCGCAGCCGACGCCGTCGTGGGTCATGGGACTCACCGCCCCCTGGTCGCTCAGCAGGCGGCGGCCCGACGACGCTTCGAGGCCTCGCAGCGCGCGCCCGGCGGCGTTCAGCGCTCCCTGATCGGGGGGAATCTGCCAGGCCTCCGCCGAGGAGACGATTCGATGGCGGCCCGCGACGACGTCGCAGAGCACCGCCGAGACTGACCGGCCGCCAAACTCGACGATCACCAGCGCTGACGGAGACTGAATCGGCTCGACCGTGTCAGGCGCCATCAATTCTTGCCCACCTTGTCAAGCGCGATCTCCGACCGTCAAGCCGGAATCATCTCGAAGCGTTTGAAGCCATAGATGCCGTCGTTTTCGACGATCGACCGAATCAGCTCTGGCGCGTAGCCGTGCGGCCGCGACGCGAGCGAGATGTAGTTGCCAAGCTGCTCGCGAATGCCGTCGAGATCGTTCGGCTGATTGCTGTTCGCGAGAAAGACGCGAAAGATCGCCTCGGCAATCGGGGTCTCCGGGGTGATGTAATCACGCTGTTTCGAGCAATCGCTCCGAATGACTGCCATCGGGTTACTTGCGAAGGGCACCGAGCGCATCTCGAACACGACGCGCCCGCGCGCGTCGACCGTCGGAACTCGCTCTTGCACCTCGGTTCCCAGCTTGCGGCGGCAGGCCGCGCACATGCGCGTGAGCGCCATCGCGCGAAAGGACTTGCCGTGCTCGGTATACCACCGTTCGTCGACGTAGTAACGGGGCTTTTCTTCTTCCACTGAACAGGACTCCTTGTTTGGCTCTGGCGGGCTCGACTCCTGGCAGAACCCTGAAGATTATACTATAATCAGTTGAAACCAGCGCGCTGGCTCTACTCGCGCGAACGAACCATCGGAGTTTCACCAAATAGCGATGAAAGCAGCGCTTCGTGACATCTTCGAAACCCTCGTCCTCACCGTCGTCATCTTTCTGATCGTTCAAGCGATCGTCAAGAACTTCAAAGTGGAGGGCACCAGCATGGAGCCCACCCTCCACAACAACGAATTTTTGCTCGTCGATCGGGCGGTCTACTGGTCGGTGAGCCAGGGCGCGGCGCAAGTCGTGGTCCCATCCGCGAAGTCCCCCGATGGGTCGAGTCAGGTTTTCGTCTTCCACGGCCCGCAGCGTGGCGACATCATCGTGTTCAAGTACCCGCGGGACACCAGCCGTGACTTCATCAAGCGGGTGATCGGCCTGCCCGGTGACGTCGTTGCCATTCACAACCAGCACGTCTACGTCAACGGTCACGCGCTCGCCGAGCCGTACATCATGGCCGCGCCAGACTACTCGATGCCGCCGGTTCAGGTACCCTCGGGGCAATACTTCGTGTTGGGCGACAACCGAAACGATTCGAGCGACTCCCACGTCTGGGGCACCGTGCCGGCCTACGACATCATCGGCCAGGCCTGGGTTTCCTACTGGCCGCTCGGCGACTGGCAGTTTTTCCCTTCGAGCGCGATGGCCGCGCCGTGAGGTTCCGCGTCGGCGCGTAGCGCGCCCGGCCGAGTCCCCTCGCGGGCGAGCTTTCGACCCACCGGCTGTTTGGTCGCCAAACGGAGCCGGTTGCCCGGTGTCGCCCGTTACGTCACGTCAGGGTCCGCGTCGCCCGGCTCGTTTTCAGGATCCAGGTCCTCGCCCTCGAAGCCCTCCTCGGCCAGTAGCCGCACCCGCGCCCGAGCCCCGTCGAGCCTTCGATAACACAGCTTGACCAGCGCCATCCCCTCTTCGAACCGCACCACCATGTCTTCGATCGAGATACCGCCAGCTTCGAGCCGCGCGACGGTGTCTTCCAATCGACCGAACGCGTCTTCAAACGTCAGATCATCCACTTGCTCGCCTTCCCGGAGATTTTCTGTCACTCAATCGCCTCCGGTCGAGATCACTCGGCTTTCGAACACCCCGTCCGAGACGCGGGTGTGGACCTTCGCGCCCGCTTCGAGCTGGGTCACGCTCCGAACGACCTCGCCGTCAGCCGAGCGCCAGCTCACGCTGTAGCCACGGCGAAGCACGCCGTTTGGATCGAGCGACGCCAGCTGCGCCTCGCGAGCCCGCACGCGCTCGCGGCTCAGCTCCCATTGGTGCTCGATCGCGGTCAGGGCCCGCCCGGCCAGGTCGGCGACGCCCTGCTGCTGGCGCGCGAGCTCCTCGATCGGCGAGCGCCGCGCGATTCTCGCGGCCTGCTCCTCGACCTCGCTCGTGGCACGGTCGAGCGTCAGTCGGGCGTGCCAGCGGAGCATCCTGGCCAGATCAGCCAGGCGCGCCCGAATCTCTCGGGAGTCGGGCACCACCAGCTCGGCCGCCGCGGAAGGGGTTGGCGCGCGCTGGTCCGCGACGAGGTCGGAGATCGTCGTATCGGTCTCGTGTCCGATCGCCGAGACGACCGGCGCCCGCGAGGCGAAGATCGATCGCGCGACCGCCTCTTCGTTGAAAACCGCGAGGTCCTCGCGCGACCCACCCCCGCGGGCCAGGATGATCACGTCGACGTCGCCAAGGCGATTGAGGTCGTCGATTGCCTGGCAGATCCGCGGCGTCGCATCCTCGCCCTGGACCGGCGTTGGCGCGAGAATGATCTCGACGAGCGGAAATCGTCGGGCGATCACCGTGCGAATGTCGTGGATGACCGCGCCGGTCGCCGAGGTCACGACGCCGACCCGACGCGGCCAGGTGGGCAGCGGGCGCTTTCGCGAGGGCTCGAAGAGACCTTCGGCCTCCAGGCGCGTGAGCAGCTCTTCCAGGCGGATTTGCGCTTCGCCCAGACCGGCCGGGGCCAGGAACTCCACGTAAAGCTGATAGACCCCCTGCGCTTCGTACACCCGAATCGGACCGCGCGCCACCCCCCGCTCGCCGGCCTCCGGACGTCGCTTCATCCGGAGCACGTGCGGCCGAAACATCACGCACTTGAGCTGGCTACTCGCGTCCTTCAGGGTGAAATAGGCGTGCCCGGACATTGCGATGGTGAAATTCGAGACCTCGCCCTCGACCCAGACGTCGCGCAGGCGAGCATCGTCCTCGATCACCTGCTTCACGTAGCGGGTCAGGTCCGAGACTTCCCAGATCACCATCCCGTCGCTCCACTGCCCCTCGAACCAGAATCA
>JBOGTX010001037.1:0-2156 GCA_050695695.1 Chloroflexota bacterium | reverse complement strand
GGCGCGTCCTCCGGGGTGGGAATCACTCGGGCTTCCCCGTAGACCGAGCCGGTCGAGGAAAAAGCGATTCGGCGAATGCCGTTCGCCCGCATCGCTTCCAGCACGTTGAAGGTCGCGATCGTGTTCTGCTCCAGATCCTTTCGCGGGTGTTCGAGGCCGAAGCGCACGTCGGCGTTGGCCGCGAAATGAAACGTCAGGTCACACCCGGCCATCGCCCCGGCCAGGCCCACGAGGTCGAGCGTATCGCCTTCGATCAACCGAAAGCTGGGAGAGCGAAGCGCGTCGGCCAGGAACGCGCGCTGTCCGGTCGCGAAGCGGTCGAAGCCGACGACCTCGTGGCCATCCGCCAGCAGCCGATCAACCAGATTACTCCCGATGAACCCCGCGCAACCGGTCACGAATGGACGCAAACCGGGGACCTCCGTCCTCACCCGCCGACCTCGGCATCGATCGCCGGTCGCGACAGCGCCGCCCGACCGACGTTGGCGAACGACTGGCCAAGGCGGGCGAGGCCGACGACGCCCAGAGTCGTGCTGAACAGATAATAGGTCAGGTAGGCCGTCACCGTGATCGCCAGCGCCTCGGTCATACTGTACTTCGCCCCGAAGGGGATCACCAGCGCCTGCTGCCCGATCAACTGAAAGACCCCGATGAAGCCCGGGCTGGACGGCACCGCGATCGCGAACGCCAGTGCCACGACCATGAAGGACGCTTCGATCGCGGTTGCCCTGGGCGCGAAGGCGTGCATCGCGCACCAGTACACGCCGATCGTGAGCGCCCAGGTGATCGCCGACCACCCGCAGGCCGGAAGCAGCACCTTCAACTCGGTCAACCGCGCCAGCCCGACCACCAGCTCGCGCCAGCGGATGACGAGCCGGTCGATCGGCAAGAATCGGAAACGGCTCCCAATCGCGATCAAGAGCGCCTCGCTGTGCGTTCCGAACCGCGCCAGGAGCACGACGACGACCAGCGCCAGCAGGACCAGCGCCGCGAAGGTCATGCCCGCCCGCGCGACCAGGGTCGGCACCGTCATCCAGGGAAGCACCAGCAGCAGGACCACCACCATCGTCGCGACATCGAGCAGGCGCTCGAGGACCGCCGAGCCGGCGACCTGGAAGAACGGCAGCTTGCAGCGGTCGGACATGACCAGCACCCGGGCCGGCTCGCCCAGGCGAAGGGGAAAAATGTTCGTGAAGAGGTAGCCGATCCCCTCGGCCCAGAAGGCGTCGGCGAGCCGGCCCAGTTGGCCAAGCAGCACCGCCCAGCGCTGCGCCCGCGCCAAAACCGACAGGAGCTGGAGCCCGATCGCGGGGATGAGCCAGACGTAGTTCCCGCCGGCCATCGCCTGTCCGAGGTCGCCGAGGGGCACGTCACGCAGCGCCAGCCAGAGGCAGACCAGGCTGATCGCGACGCCGATCAGCGTCTTGGCGTTGATCAGACCGCGCACGGCTACTCATCCACCCTGAGCTCGCGCTCCGTCCCGCTGGTCGGTCGGGCGCTCGACGCGCGCCGGTGCCAGAGACGAATCATCAAGAGATCTCTCCCATTGCGAAGGTTCCCGCTGAAGAGTTGGAGGCGGCTGTCGCCATCGTCACGCCAGCGCACCGGCACCTGGGCGATCGAGTAGCCCGCCCGACGGGCGAGAAACAGAATCTCGACGTCGAACATGTAGCCATCGATCCGCGAGCGCGCGAACAGATCTATCGCCACCGGTCCCCGAAAGAACTTGAAGCCGCACTGGGTATCGACCAGATCGGGCAGCCCGACGATCAGATGCATGAACGCCGCGAACGCCCGCGAGCCCGTCCGTCGATAGAGCGGTTGTCGCCGCTCGATCCGCGCCCCGTCGATGCGGCGCGAGCCGATCACGACGTCGGCGCCCTCGCGCAGTAATGGCAGAACCCGGTCGAGCTCCTCGATCGGCGTCTTGTTATCGGCGTCGGCGAAGCCGATGATCTGTCCCCGGGCGATGGCAACCGCCTGGCGAATTCCGTGCCCTTTGCCGCGCCGCTCGACCGAGCCGAGCACCCGCAACGACGGATCGGTCTTCGCCAGCTCCGCGACGATCTCACGCGTTCCATCGTCGCCATCCGCGGCCACGACGATCTCGTACGAATACTGGCGCGCGTCGAAATAGGCCAGTGCCTGGCCTATCG
>JBOGTX010001036.1:0-1805 GCA_050695695.1 Chloroflexota bacterium | reverse complement strand
ACGAGTTGTCGCCAGCTGCCGAGTAGGAGCGCGACGGCGAGGCTTCCGCCGGTGAGCAGCACCAGTCGGCTCAGCTGGCGGTGGTCGATCTTCGAGTCGTGGTTCATGTGGATTGGGTGTTCACCTCCTTTCGTCGGGTCGACTGTCGTTGTCGAGTTCGGTGAGAGCGCGGCGCGTTGTCGCCGCGGGCTGGAGCCAGTTGCGGGCGAGCGGGTCGGCAGCGTGCCGGTCGGCAGTGGTGAGCACGACGCCATGTGCGGAGTGGTTGCCTAGGTGGCGGTTGAGTTCCTGTTCGCGCCGGTCGGTGGGGGCGACGATGGCGATGGTGAGGTCGCGGTCGAGAGCGGCTTCGAGTTCGCGGTAGCGGGCGACCTTGTCGTCGATGCGGTGGTGCGGTTCGGTGCTGCGGTCCCATTCCAGGCAGAGCTCGAGCACGTCGCCGTCGGGGAGGGCGAGGGCGCAGTAGCCGTCGGGTCGGACGAGTTCTCCCCAGGCGTTGCCGCAGCGGCGTTGTCCCCACCACTCCAGCAGTTCGAGGTCCGGCCGCTCGTGCAGCGCTGCGATGAGGCGGGTGAAGAAGCCGTTTGCGCCGACCAGATGGGTGAGTTGGCTGGAGCTTGCGAGTTTGAGCTTGCTGTCGCGCTGCCAGTCGAGTTCGTTCGGTGCGAGTCCGCGTTCGGCTGCGACGATCTCGGCGCCGAGTTTGCCGAGCAGGTAGTGGTAGGGGGCGGAGCCTGTTTGCCGGTGGGGACGGAAGCGGTCGAGCACCCCCAGTCGGTAGAGATCGACGAGCCGTTGCCGCGCCCGGTGGTCACCGCTGAAGTGGAGCTCGCGCAGCTGCAGGCTGGTGAGGACGCGGTGTTCGTACAGCAGTTCGCAGATCGTTCGGTCGCGTTCGGTCAGCCGTTCGGCGGCCGCGCTGATTCGGTCGGTCTCGCTGCGGCGCCCGTGTGTTGTGTTCATTCGGTTTCTTCCTCTTTGTCGGGGATGCGACCGGGCGGGGTGAAGGCGCGGCTTTGCACCGCGTTCTGCTGTTCGGGGGTGGCGCGGTCATGGCTGCGCGCACGGTTGCGCCGGCGGCTGCGCCGTCCAGTGCGCGCCGGGGTGGCGGCGCGGATGCGGGTGGCGATGTGGCGGCGACGGAGCTGGCGCTCGACCTCGCCGATCGCGCGACCGAATTGGCGCTCGCTCTGCTCGCGCAACTTGGCCGCCTTGTCGGGGTTTGGGTCGGGGAGCGGCTGCGTGCGCAGGGTGAAGGGGCGGGTTTCTTTGCCGTCGGCGAGGGTGCGGCAGGCGGCCTGGTGGGGGTCGAGGTTGGCGAGGTCGTGTCCGGTGAGTTCGGGGGCGAAGTGGCGTTCGAGCTTGTGCGCGTCTTCGGGGGAGCAGGTGAAGACGAGCTTGGTGCGTGCGTTCGCCGACAGGGCGTCGCTCATCTCGCGTGGGAGCTGGGCGAGGTGCTGGTGGGCGAGGCAGAGGGAGAGCCGGTAGCCGCGCGCTTCGGCGAGCAGATCCTCGAAGCTCCTCGGGAGGGCGAGGTAGTTGTGCATCTCGTCGACGTAGAGGGCGCAGTCGCGGCGCTCGTGTTCGGGAAGGCGGGTGCGCGCCTGCACCTGCTGCCACACCCGCGAGATCAACAGGGCGCCAAGGAGGCGGGAGGTCTCTTCGCCGAGCGAGCCTTTGGGGAGGCGGGCGAGCAGCAGGCCGCCGTCGAGGACTTGGTCGAGGTCGAAGGTCGTTTGTTCTTGGCCGATGATGGCGCGGATCGGGCTGCTCAAGAGGAAGGCCCGCAGCTTGTTGAGGAGCGG
>JBOGTX010001035.1:0-1914 GCA_050695695.1 Chloroflexota bacterium | reverse complement strand
GCCACGGGGGGCTGCCCCTACGACGACTACGGCGACGCCCACGACGGCCCCTATCTGCCTCCCGGCTAGTCTCGACCAACGACTGCCACGCCTCCCCTCAACCACCGCCAATCTCCGCCAGGAATCGCCGGGTCTCGGCAAGCCCCTCGAACGAGCCGATCTCGTAGAAGCGCTCGGCCACTTCGCAGGCCGCGAGCGCGTCGCGCTCGAGCAGGCGCCGGTAGAGCGTCGCCAGGTCGGCGGGCCGAGCGGGCGGCACGAGGTCGAACGCCGACCGATCAAACACCCCCAGGCCATAGTCGATGTGGCGCATGGCCGGGTTCGGGCACCGCTTGTCGTAGGCGACGATCCGGCCGTCGCGCAGCTCGACGTTGCTGCCCTCCCAGCGCCCCTCGTTCTGGAACACCGTCATCAGCGCGGGCTTCCCGGCCCGGTCGAACGCGTCTTGAATCGCCCGGTAGTCGCACGGCAGGTACGAATCCCCGTAGACGACGAAGAACGGCGAATCGAGCAGCGGCAACGCCTGCGCGATCGCCCCGGCGGTGCCCAGCAGCGTCGGGCCATCGAACGAGTACCGGACGGCAAGGTCGAACCGTACGCCATCTCCGACCCGATCCCGGATCCGCTCACCCAGGTGTCCGACGCAGATCACCACCTGGCGGATTCCCCTGGCCCGGAACAGGCGAAGCTGGTGCTCGATGAAAGGCGTCCCGCTCAGGTCAATCAGCGACTTCGGGACCAGATCGGTCGCTGGACGGAGCCGCGTCGCCAGGCCGCCCGCCAGGACGATGATCGGGTACATGTTGGCGCTCACGACTGCGCGATGACCGTTGTGCCTTCAAAGTCGAACCGGAAGCGCACCTCCGGCAGCCCGGCCTCGCGCAGCGCCCGTCGCAGCCGCACCTTATCCTCGGCGTAAAACATCAGAAAGCCACCGCCGCCGGCGCCGATCAGCTTGCCCCCCAGCGCCCCGTTTTGCCGCGCCAGGTCGTACCACGCGTCGATCTGATCGTTGGTCATGCGCGCCGACCGGCCCTTCTTGTGCTCCCAGTGGACGTTCATCAGCTCGGCGAAGCGCGCCAGGTCGCCCGCCTCCAGCGCCTCCTTGCTCTCGCGGCCGATGTCCTTCACGAAGTGCAGGTTGGCGATCATCTCCCGATCGTTCTGCTGGCTGCGCTCATCCTGCTCGCGAAGGACGTCCGAGGCGGACCGCGCGTAGCCGGTGAAGAAGAGCAGCAGGTTGTCTTCGAGATTGTAGAGGGTGTCGGTGTCCAGCTTCAGCGGCCAGGCCTCGACCTGATCGTTGGGGAGGAAGCGAAAGCAGGTGATTCCGCCGTAGGCAGCGATGTACTGGTCCTGCTTGCCAACCGGCTCCTTCAACCGCTCGATCTCGATCTGGCAGGCCTGCTCGGCCAGCTCGCGCGGATGGACGAGGTTTTTCCGATAGGCGTGCAGCGCTTTCAGCAGGGCAGTGGTGAAGCTGCCGGACGAGCCCAGCCCGGTGCCGGCCGGAATGTCAGCCATGCTGGTGATTTCGAGATGCGAGCCCACCTCGGTCAGCTTCAGCGCCTCGCGGATCAGCGGGTGCCGCAGCTCGTCGACCGATTTGACCCGCTCCAGCTTGGAGTATTTGACGATCAGCTCGTCGTCGAAGGTCTGGTGGAGGGTGATGTAGACGTACTTGTCGATCGCCGCGGCGATGACGAAGCCGCTGTGCTCGCGGTAGTACGACGGGAGATCCGTCCCGCCGCCCCCCAGCGAGATGCGCAACGGACTGCGGGTGATGATCATTCCGGCGACTCCCCATAGATTCGCTCGACCACCCGCAGCGCCGCCCGCGCGTCGAGCAGGCCGGCCGACGGCGGCCGCCCGAGTCGAATGTCTTCGACAAACTCGGCGAGCTCGCGCTCCCAC
>JBOGTX010001034.1:0-2361 GCA_050695695.1 Chloroflexota bacterium | reverse complement strand
GATCCGGAGCGGTTGATCTGGCACGAAAAATGCGGCATCCTACCGGGCGACCGTTCCCCCGCCCCGTGCCGGGAGACCTTTCCTCGCCCTTGGAGAGAAACATGAAACACGCCGCGATCGTTCGCCTGATCTCGGTCCTCGCGACGGTGGTCCTGACGCTGGCGAATCTCGCCCCGGCCGGGGCCGCGCCGCCGCGGGCCGCCCACCGCGCCGATCCGCTGGACCCGCGATTCTTCGCCCAGTCGGGTTTTCGGATCGACAACGACCGGTTCTTCGATTACTTCCAGAAGCGCGGCGGGATCAACAACTTCGGCTTTCCGGAGAGTCGGACGTTCCGATTCAAGGGCAAGACGGTGCAGTTCTTTCAGCGCCGGGTCCTCGAGATCAATCCCGACGGCGGCGTCGGCCAGCTCAACCTGCTCGACAGCGGCGGATTGATGCCGTTTACCTCGTTCAACTTCGCGAGCTTTCCACCGGTCGATCCCGGCCTGATCGCCCGGGCGCCGGCGGTTGGCTCGCCGAGCTACGATACCGCGGTCCTCGCGTTCATCCGTCAAAACGTCCCGAATACTTTTCAGGGGCGGCCGGTCAACTTCTTCAACACGTTTCAGAACACCGTCTCGGCGAGCGTCGCCTTCCCGAGCGGTGGCGGAAATCCGAGCCTGCTCCTGGGATTCGACCTGGAGATGTGGGGACTGCCGCTCAGCGCGCCGGCCTTCGACCCGAACAATCATACCTTCGTCTACCAGCGATTCCAGCGCGGCATCATGCACTTCGACAATACCAACCACACCACCCAGGGAATCCTCACCGCGGACTATCTGAAGGATATCATCACCGGCAACAATCTACCGGCCGACCTCGCGCGCGAGGCGGCGGGCAGTCCGCTGCTCAAGCAGTACAATAACAGCTTGCCGAACGGACTGAACAATCCCGCCCTCCTGCCCGACACCAACCTGATCGAAGCCTTCGCTCCGGAGCAGCCGGTCGTCTCGCCCGGTTTGCGCTTTGGGTTCAACGTCCAACTGCCCGGCCAGGACCAGTCGCGTGTCCTCGATTATACCACTCAAGCCGGCTTCGGCTGGATTCGCCAGCAGATCAGGTGGGCGGACTTCGAGCCGACCCGGGGGAACATCCTGTTTGGTCCGCTCGACGGGATCGTCGCCGTTGCCCAGGCGAACCGGGTGAACGTCCTGTTCAGCGTCGTCAGCTCGCCGCCCTGGGCGCGGGCCGACCACCTGACCAACGCGCCGCCGGACAATTTCAACGACTTCGGCGACTTCGTCGCGGCGCTGGCCCGGCGCTACGACCACCAGGTCCAAGCCTACGAGATCTGGAACGAGGAGAACTTCACCCGCGAGTGGGCGCCGCTGGTCGACGCCGGAGCGTATCTCAATCTGCTCCGGGTGGCGCACCAGCGCATCAAGGCGGTGGATCCGAGCATCATCGTCGTCTCGGGTGGCCTGACCCCAACCGGGGTAAACGATCCGAGCGTGGCGGTGAACGACCTGACCTACCTGACCCAGTTGGAGCAGCTTCAGGGCGGCGCGTTCAAGACCCTGGCCGACGTGGTTGGCGACCACATGGCCGGCTACAACAACCCTCCCCAGGACTTCGTCGACTCGCACTCGTTCCTGGCGCCCTGCTTCGCCAGCACCGGTCAGCCGCTGGGCACGAACAGTTGCTTCAAGAGCAACGGCCAGTTCTACTTCCGGCGGATCGACCAGATCCACGGCGTGCTGGCAGGGGCCGGCGATGGGCGCGCGGTGTGGATCACCGAGTACGAGTGGGGGGCGACGACGCCCCCGGTACCGGCCGGCTACGAGTGGACCCTTGGCCTGACCGACGACCAGGTGGCCGGCTTCTTCACTCAGAGCGTGCAAATGATCGAGCAGAGCCGTCCCTGGGTCGGCGCGATCTTCGTCTGGAATCTGAACTTCCGGATCTGCTGCGGGGATCCGCACACCAGCGAAACGGCGGTCTTCGGGATCCTGAATCCCGACTGGAGCCCGCGGGTGATTTATACCCGGCTGGCCGAGGTGGCGAAGTAGAGAGTGAATGAACGGAATGGCCCGCCGCGAGCCGTCCCGGAGGGTTGGGCAGCCGGGGGCCGACACCGCGAAGGCGCGAAGGGCGCGAAGCGAGAACGTCCTCTTCACTCCCATTTGTCGCTGCCTCCGGAAAAGCGGGATGGTTGATGGCAGAGCGCCTGAAGACTCGGGTCGCCGAAACGTCACGGTGACCCTCCCCGCGGAGGTCCTGCGCGAGGCACGACACCTCGCGGTCGATCAGGGTATGTCATTGTCTCGGTTCCTCGCGTCGCTCGTCGAGGAACGGGTCGTCTGGCGCCGACGGTATGAG
>JBOGTX010001033.1:0-4506 GCA_050695695.1 Chloroflexota bacterium | reverse complement strand
GGCATCGGCCCCTCACTCCCCTGCCTGGCGCGGGAGCACCTTACTACTCCGAGCGGGCTGCGAGACCGCAGCACGCTTATCCGACGCAGGCTTATGGGCGCATCATAGTGCACCGGTAGGGGGATGTATAGCCCGGCCGGGGCAGCGGCGCGCCTGTCAGGTCGTCGCGGTGATGGCCGGACTCGGGGGTACCGGCAAGGAACCGAAACGCTCCCCTCGGCTCGCGTAGCACGTACCGCGCGCGGCAGGAGCCGCCTCGGCCGACCAACTGTGCTTTGATCTCGCTCAGATCGTCTTCTGCCCTGAGATGAAATGGAATGATGCAGCTTCCGACGGCGGAATGGCGTAACTCCGGCGCGAGATCCGGTCTTGCGGGGCCGACTTTAGGATTGTCGGCCAATAACCCGCACCGGTGATCAACCCGGTCGAGCAAACGGCCTCGCGCACCATCCCTTCGGATAGGTCGATGCCGACGAGAACGCCCGTCGGGCCAACCCGCCCGGCCACGGCGAGAAGAACCGCGCCCCGACCGGTCCCGACGTCGAGGACACGCGCGCCAGCAGCGACCCCGGCAAGGTCCACCAGCCGCGCCGCGGCTTGCTGGAAGAGGCTCGGGCCGACCTGATCGTAGATCGGCGCTGCCCGATCGTAAAGGCTCGCGATCGACTGCTTGAAGCGCGCGTCCGTGTCGCGCTCGATCCCCTCTCGGATCTCGCGGTCACTCATCGCGCGCAGCCTCTCCCCGTCGGCTCCCGACTCAGGATTGGACGTGGCGCCGGTAGGCGCGCTGTTCGTGGGGCTCTGATCGCCAGGCTGAGATGATCCGTTGGTCGTCATTGTCTCGGTCCGTATAAATCCTCGAAGGCCTCGGCCGGAAACGCTTCAGTGGCCCCTCCCGATTCCGGGCAGCGCTCGGATCGCTGGCGTCGGAGCCTTCAGCTCAGCAAGCACGCGGACGGGGGTGCGAATTGGGATGACGTGGACCGGGACGCCTTCCTCGACTTGCAGTTGGACAACTCGGTCGATCACGAGGTCAAGCACCTCGTCGGTATCCTCAACGTCCACCACTGCGGTCAGGTGGACGTTTTCCGGTTCATCGGCGGCCCGGGCGACGGCAAAGCTCGCGGTGGGGTAGCGCCTCAGGATCATTCCCCGCAGCTCATCGACTGCACGTTGGATCCGGGGAGGGAGATCTCTCAGTTGTTCGGAGCGCTCATTACTCATCGGACCTCACCACTTCGGGTCTGATCGCTTCGACGAACTCCTCGGTCCGCCGAACGGCTCGGCTAGCCTTGGTCTCGGTCACCAGGTCTCGCTCATAATCGGCCGTCACCCGCAGAGCATAATTGGTCGCCAAGGTGTTGCGATGCTGCGTCGGGTAGACCTTCCGCCGGTTGACGAACTGGCCAACAAACTGGGCCTGAACAAACTCGTGGCCCCATTGATCCGTCCCACCAGGTGGCCGAATCCCAACTCGTACGAGAGCGCAGATCGCTGCCTAAAAGCAAGCGTAGTAACAGCAGCTGGCGCGACTGTTGTAGCGGCTGTTGACGTACTCGCTGTGTGCCGCATCGAAGTTCTCGACAGCCTTCTGCCAATAGACACCGTCTACCTCAATCAAGGCCGAAGTGTACCACTCTTGGTAATAGTAGCCAACGCTACCGGACAATGTTGGTCGGCGCGGGACTCAGCGCGCGCTGGACCGCTTCCGGGTCGGCGACAATGACCAAGCAAGTCCTCCCGCGCCCGTCGGGTGAAGGCCGGTCGGACTAACCTGCCCGGCCGGGACCAGAAGAGTCGCGCCTCGCTGGGCTTGCTGGTTCATGTCCCGCCCTCGCGATATTCGATCCAAGTCGCGTCGGGGGCGGCCTCGACCTTGCGGGCGGCCTCCTGTCGCATGTCGGCGTTGGGTTCGATCCCAATCACCCGATCGGCCTCGTCCAGCGCCAGCGAGAGAACCCGGCGGGCGCGTTCCTTGCCAACGGTTGACCACGGCTGCAAATATCCGCGAGCCTGGACCATCCTGACCTCGCGCGCAAGATTACACGCTAGACCAGATCGGTAGGCTGAGCCCATTGCCCCCGAGTCGCTTTTCGTGTACTATTCGGGGTGTTGTTGTGATGGTTTTTCTTGTGTCGATATATGGTGTGTTTTTGGAGGCGGTGATTCACGGGGTGAAATTCGTCGGGAGGCAGCCATGGCGACCACCTTTGAGCAAGCGGCCCACGGGCAAGCAGCGCGTTTACCAATCACCGCTATCGCCCGCTACCTCGAGGACGTCCTCGGGCAGCGCCTGACCGCGGTCGTCGCGGGGACAACCGACGCCAAAGCGGTAAGCAAGTGGGCGAACGGAACCCGGACCCCGCATCCGGAGACCGAGCGCAATCTCCGCCACGCGTACCACGTCGCCCAACTGCTCATGCAGGTCGAGGCGGCCGAGACCGTTCGAGCCTGGTTCGCCGGGATGAATCCCGACCTCGACGACGTGGCGCCCGCGCTCCTGATCGCCACCGATCCCGGCCGCGTCGTCCAGGCGGCGCGCGCGTTCCTTGCCAACGGATGACCACGGTTCGGTCGCTATCCAAGGTGAGTGAGCCCTTCTACCGCCTCGGGCGCCTCCCCGATCCCCTCGCCTGGCCGCCCTGGGAGTTTGCCGGCGCGGGTCGCTTCGACGATCCATTCCGAAGCGTTCGGACGCTGTACGCCGCCACGGAACGGCGCGCCTGCTTTGTCGAGTCGCTCGCCCCGTTTCGGCTCGCGCTCCCGGTGCTGGCACGGCTGGCCGATGTGGCGGGCACCGATGAACCAATTCCGCGCGCACCGTGACCCAGGCGATCGCGCGCTGGGCGTTCGACCGAGGCTTCGAAGGGATTATCTACAGCAGCCGCCTGGATAGCACCTTGACCTGCGTCGCCATCTTCGAGGGTGTCGCGACCGAGCCACTTGGCCTCGCCGAGCCAATCCGAATTGACGATCCAAATTTCCGCGCGGCCGCCGAGACCTTTGGTCTCGCGCTTTGAAGACGAGCGAAGCATGACCGCAAGTGGACATCCGCCGCGACGTCGCGGGTTCTGACCGGCCGATTCGATGTGATCCGCCTTCCCCTTTACTCCGTTGGTATGCTATGGAACGGCTGACCGTCGGAGTATCACAGCGTCATGCCTTGAAAGGGAGCAGTCAGCAATGCAGACAATCGAGAGGCTCGCGATCGATGGGGGGCAGCCGGTCTACGCCGGGGCCTGGCCGTCCAGCTTCCACGGCTCGGAGGAGTTTGCCGACGAGGAAAAGGAAGCCGTTCTGCGGGTGCTGGATAAGAAGCGCGTCTTCCGCTTCCTGGCCAAAGGGATCGAAGACTCCGAGGCGGCCCGGCTCGAAGCCGGGTACCGAGAGTTCGTCGGGCGCGCTTACGCCCTCGCGGTGAACGGCGGTACCGCCGCGCTGATCACCGCCCTGGTCGCGGCGGGAGTGGGGCCCGGCGACGAGGTCATCGTTCCCGCCTACACTTTCATCGCCACCGCCGCTGCCGTCATCGCCGCGCGCGCCGTGCCGGTCATCGCCGAGATCGATAACTCGCTCAATCTGGATCCCGCCGATTTCGCCCGAAAGATCACCCGTTATACCCGAGCGGTGATTCCAGTCCACATGCGCGGCGTTCCGGCCCGCCTGGATGAGATCATGGAGGTGGCGCGTCAAAACAACCTGCGCGTGATCGAGGATGTGGCCCAGGCCAACGGCGGAAAATACAAGGGGCGCATGCTCGGATCGATCGGCGACCTGGGGTGCTTTAGCCTCCAACAGTACAAGGTGATCACCGCCGGCGAGGGCGGTATCATCGTCACGCAGAGTGAGGAGCTCTATCAGCGCGCCCTGATGACCCACGACTCGGCGATTCGCTTCTGGAAGGGCGATGGTGGGATCCCCAGCTTTGCCGGCGAAAACTACCGACTGAGCGAGCTAAACGCCGCGCTGGCCCTCGCCCAGTTCCAGAAGATGCCGGCCATCCTCGAGCGCGTGCGCGCCCTCAAGGCGCGGGTCGTTTCACAGATTCGCTTCCAACCGGGGATCGAGCTCCAGGACGTTCCCGATCCCGATGGTGATTGTGGGGTTGCCCTGATCTTTTTCTGTCCGAGCGCCGAGCAGGCAATGCGGTTCTCAGCTGCCCTCAAGGCCGAAGGCATCCCGAACGGCACGATGTACGACAACACGATCGCCGATCGCCACATCTACCGGAACTGGGACTACGTGCTGGCCAAGCGGGGGGCGACGCCGGCCGGCTGCCCCTGGACCTGCGGCGCCTACCACGGCAAGGTCGAATATTCGCCCGACATGTGCCCGCGTTCGCTGGATTACCTCGGGCGCGCCATCCACGTCGGCTTTTCGCAGCGCATGACCCCCGAACACGCCGACCTGATCGCCGCGGGCATCCAGAAGGTCGCGCGGGCGATCTTTGCGTGATTTACTGCGCCGATCGATGCCGCGGTTTGATGGCGCCCCGCGCCATCAAAC
>JBOGTX010001032.1:0-4737 GCA_050695695.1 Chloroflexota bacterium | reverse complement strand
GTTTCACGAGCGCCGCCCATTCGGGATCTTCCTTGGCTGGTGGGCAACGATTGGCTTCCTGTTGCTCGTGCTGAGCGACGGCGATCCGATCTGGAACGCGCTGGTGGTCGTGCCACTTGGTCTGCTGACCGGAGTCGCGGTCGATTGGTTGCCGGCGATGCTGGTGGTCCGCGATCAAAGGCGTCGCCTGGCGATTTTCGCGGCGGTGGTTTGCCCGCTGGTGGCGACGACGCTGATCGCCTGCGGCTACGTCACCCTTCCCGACCCGATCGTTCCCTGGGAAGTCGCCCTCGCGCCGCCGCTGGCGCTGATCGCCTTCGCGGTCTCGTTCGGGTTTGGCTATGACTGGGGAAGCGCTCGGCGCGCCACCGGCGTGGTAGCCCTGTTCTGTCTCGTCGCGTTCAACATTCACGCCGCTACGCTGCTCAACCCCGGCGGGGCACTCGATCCGGACGGACTATTCGTCGGATCGGCCACCTCGCCAGACGTGTCGCACCTGACGTCGGACCTGGCGACGGTCCTTGACGAGCTGAATATCGCCCAGCAGATCGAGGGCAGAAACGTGAGCCAGAGCGTCGAGATCGCGGGACCGTTCGCGGATCCGCTCCGCTGGTACCTGAGGAACGACGCCGACGTGCGCGTCGTCGATCAGGCGAGCGACTCGCCGGCGATCGCGATCCTTGGGTCCGCCGCGAAAGCTCCCCGCGGCTCGTACGCCGGGGAGACCTTCCAATTTTCGGTGAGCGTCCCGCCGCCGCTGGTGTCGCCCGGTACCGCATGGCGCTGGTGGATGTACCATGAGGCGGGACGCCGCGCCGAAACCTACGTCAAAGTGTACGTGAAGACACAGCTCGCGCAACCGTGAGCGCGGTCCTCACTCGTGATGCGCGTTGGTCGCCGAAGTAGACCGGAACCCAGAGCTTCGATCAGGACCGAGAGGGAGTACGACGATGGCAATCGCTGAACGACAGGTTGACCTTCAAGAAGGTCCTCGGACCGAGGAGTCGTTCTGGTCGCGGCCGGTGAGCGCGGCGATTCCGATCGACCGGGAGCTGGTGGCGTTCGTCGCCATCGTGCTGATCGCGGGTCTGCTCCGCTTCTGGGATCTCGGCAGCCGAATGCTGCACCACGACGAAAGCCTGCACGCGGTGTACTCGTATTACCTGTACATCGGCAAGGGCTACGTCCACGATCCGCTGATGCACGGCCCCTTTCTCTTCGAGCTGAACGCGCTGGTGTACTTTCTCCTGGGCGTGTCCGATGCCACGGCGCGCGTCGCTCCGGCGCTCTTCGGGACCGTCCTGGTCGGGCTGCCCTACCTTCTGCGTGATCGGCTCGGGCGAACCGGCGCGATCGTGGCGGCCGCGCTCATCGCGTTCTCACCATCGATCCTTTACTATTCGCGGTTCATTCGCCACGACATCTACCAAATCTTCTTTATGATGCTGCTCGTCGTCGCGACCTTCCGCTATTTTTCGGCGCGGGCGCGTGGCTTCCTGTACCTTGCCGTCGTCGCGACCAGCCTTGCCTTCTCGGATAAGGAGGATACCTATTTCCTGATGGCGATCCTGCTGACGTTTCTGCTCATCGTGAGCCGGCAGGACGTGATCGAGGTCATCCTGAAAGGGAAGGAAGCGCTATCGCCGGCCACCGACCTGTTGATCCTGCTTGGCACGCTGATCCTGCCGATGTTCGCGGCGGTGCCCTATTTCTTCCTCCAGCACGCGCCGCAGCAAGCGATCGACGTGGTCTTCGCGATCAGCTTCGCGGTGTTGTTCACGGTTGGCATGGTCGTCGGCCTTCGCTGGAACCGGACGATCTGGACCCGCTCGGCGATCATCTACTGGAGCATCTTCGTCGTCCTTTACACGACGTTCTTCAGCAATCCGGGGGGCTTCAGCTCGGGAGTGTTCGGTTCCCTGCGCTATTGGATCGATCAGCAGGGAGTCGCCCGCGGGGCGCAACCGGTCTACTACTATCTGATCCTGCTTCCCCTCTACGAGTTCCTCTGCGTTGGCATCGGGATTGGCGGCGCGGTGTACTGGCTCCGTCACCGCTCCATCTTCACCGACTTTTTGATGTACTGGTGTGCTACCAGCATGCTGCTCTGGGGCTGGGCCTCCGAGAAGATGCCGTGGATGGTCATCGAGATGGCCCTGCCGTTCTGCCTGTTAGCGGCGGTGACCCTCGGCAAGCTGATTGACGTCACACCCGGGAAGAAGGTTGTCCGGACCGGCGGGCTGCTCCTGGCGCTCTGCCTGATCCTGGCGGTGTTGGTCGGGGCAACGATTATCGGCGCCGGTTCGCCGTTCGTGGCATCCTCGGCAATCGCCGCCCAGCAGCAGGTCTTCCAATGGGTCGCGCTGCTGGCGATTCTCGTCGGCCTGATCTTCGCGGTCTGGCACTACTGGGAAAAGATCGGCTCACCGGTCGCCTGGAAGGTCGTTGGATTGACCGTCGTGGTGCTGCTGGTTCCGTTCTCCCTGCGGACTGCCTGGCAGGTGAGCTATTATCACGGCGATATCCCGGTCGAGATGCTGGTGTACACCCAGACGGCGCCGGACGTCGGTCTGGTGATGAAGCAGATCAACGACATCGCCTATCGCTCCGGCGAGGGGGTCGATAAGCTCCAGGTCGCCTACGACTCCGGCGTCTCCTGGCCCTTCGAATGGTACCTGCGCGACTACACCGCGCGCGACTACATCGGAGATGGCAATCCCCCGCCCGATGCTCCGGTCGTGCTGGTGGGCTACGATAATGGTCGGGCCGACCAGATGAAGCAGTTGCTCGGCTCGAAATACGTCAGCCAGCGCTATCGTCTCCGCTGGTGGTTCCCAGAGGACTACAAGGCTTGGACGCCACAGTCGATCGTGGCAGGGCTACTCGACCCGACCGAGCGCGGAAAGATCTGGCGCTTTTTGCTTTATCGCGAGCCGTCCAACCCGCTGGGCTCGACCGACTTCGTGATGTTTGTCCGACGAGATCTGGCGTACGGCGCGTGGACCGCGCCTCAGGCGGCCTCGACGACGAGCGATCAGTTACTCGTCGCACAGCGGACCCGCACCGTCAGCGCCACGGTCACCTACGGAGCGGCCGGGAGCGGTGACGGGCAATTCAATCAGCCCAAGGGAATCGCGATCGGCCCGAACGGGAATTTCTACGTGGCGGACAGCCAAAACGACCGGATCGAGGAGCTGACGCCGGCCGGCCAGTTCGTGCGGGCGTGGGGCGCCAAGGGCTCGGGCAACGGACAGTTCAATGAGCCGTGGGGCGTCGCGGTGGCCGCGAACGGGGACGTCTACGTCGCCGATACCTGGAATCATCGTGTCCAGGAGTTCGCTGCGAACGGCGCCTTCATCCGCGCCTGGGGAAGCCAGCCGGTGGGACAGCCGTCGAGCGCGACCGGGCAATTCTACGGGCCACGGGCGATCGCGATCGACGCGGCCGGGAACGTGTACGTGACCGACACCGGCAACAAGCGGGTCGAAGAATTCACTCCCGACGGCCGATACCTGGCGGCGTTCGGCGGCGCTGGCGCGGGCGCCGGCTTCTTCAACGAGCCGGTCGGGCTCGCGGTGGATCAGTCCGGCCACTTCTACGTCGCCGATACCTGGAACCAGCGCATTCAGACGTTTGGCTCCGACTTCAAGCCGCTGGCCAGTTGGCCGGTCGATGGCTGGAGCAGTCAGTCGGTAGAGGGAAAGCCGTATCTGGCGGTGGGAGGGACCGGAACGGTGTACGCGACCGATCCGGAGAACAACCGGGTGATGGCCTACAACGCGCAGGGCCAACTGTTGGCGGTCTGGGGAACGCTAGGAACGGACAAGGCGTCGTTCCATCTGCCAACCGGCGTCGCGGTCGACGCTCAGGGTAACGTCTGGGTGACCGATAGCGGGAACGATCGGATCATGGAATTCCCGCCGATTCATTGACAAAACGACTGTTCCTTGCCCGGGCGGGCATCGTCGCGCTCGCGGTGAACCTGGCTTGCGTTGCGTTACTGCTCTGGTCGACGACCGAGACGCTGCCGGTGACCGTCATCGTCGCCGCTGGGACAGTGACCGGTATCGTCGGATCGACCTCGGTCAGCGCGTCGGCCGGCAGCCTCGATCGAGGGCGACTCGGGCTTTTCCTGCAAGGAGCCGATCCCCACGCCGCGGTGTCCTGGCCGACCGCCGTGCCCACCGCGACAAGCCCGCCAACCCTCGTCGATCGGCTGTACCGCGTGGCGGCCGAAAGCGGCTGGGCGAACGTGCGCATCCGTGATCTGTCGACCAACCGGGTGATCTATCCCACCGGGGCCGGCGCACCAGACGGGACGAATTGGCAGCCGACGTTCGGCGACTGGTTCCATCACCCCTTCGGCGGTGAGACGACCGCGCGGCCGGGCCTGATCGATCTCGGCGCGGCGGCTTCGCGCGCCTATCGAATCGACGCCGACCTGCTACGCCCGCGGAATCCGGCCGGCGTGCTGGTCCTTTCGCCGGACGGTGTGAGTGGACTCCTTTTCTACTTCCGGCCCGAGGACCGGGATGCCATGTGGTTCGAGGTGCGTGATGGCCAGTGGAGCGGTCCGATCGCCAGCGCGCCCTTTCACACGTTCCACCAGAGTGCCGTTTCGAGCGTTCAGGACGTCGTCCGGCTCGCGATCGGCGGGTATCCCGCTGCCCTTTGCCTGGTGCTGATCACCCTCGCCCTTGGCGGCCTCGAGGGATTGCTGAGCGGGCGGGCGCGGCC
>JBOGTX010001031.1:0-8902 GCA_050695695.1 Chloroflexota bacterium | reverse complement strand
CGTAGGGAACGGTAACCTCATAGATTCCAGGAAGATCAGGGAGAGATCGAATCTCACCCCGCCGCGCCATGCGATGAAGGAGTTGGCGAACGCCGCCGACCTCCGACGGAGCACCGAGCCAACGGCGTTCCGTGGCGGGAAGCAGCACGGTGGCGCGCCGAAGAAGGACGGTGGCTCGCCAATCGGAGAGGATCCGTCGGTGCTGCGCGGCGAGTTGACTGAGGATCGCCCAGGACGCGGTCTTTTTAGACAGAGGCGTTCTCTTTCAAGACTACAATCGGTTGCGTCCTGAGGACGCAACCGATTGTAGTCTTGAAAATTATATTTGTCAAGGCCATACCGATGTCGGTTGGCCGGTGGGTCGCGAGGGTCTCTGATTGCTCAGGTCGGGGTGTTAGAAATTCGCCCGAGCCTTTCTCGTTCCTCGGTCAGTATCTCCAGAAACCGCCGGGGCGGGACGATGGGAATTCCTCGAAAACTGCCGAGTCCAATGAGATGCTCGTCACTCGCGACGATGTAATCCGCCGCGCCCTCGACGGCACAGGCGAGGATCTTATCGTCGGAAGGGTCGGCTTCGATGACCGCGAAGCCTTCGGGATCACCGGTCGTGACATCAGCTGCCAGGGCGAGGAATTCAACGAAGGCATCGATCTCCAAATCGCTCCACTGATGCCGCTTGCGGATGCGCGGATAACCGAGGGCGCGGCACAAATCATCGAGGATAGCGGGCGAGGTGGCGAGTTCGAAAGCCCCTTCCTGCCAAGAACGCAGAATCTGGGCGGGATGACCCAGTTGATTGATGGTTGCGCTGACGAACTGGCCGACGTCCAGAGCCGCCCTCATGTATCTTCCCGCTGGCTCGGTCCGACCGTCAGACGGTCTCCTGTCAGCTTGCTCTTACGATCGCGGCCCAGTTCACCGATCGCGTCGGCGACGTCCCGTTCCAGATCCTCCGGCGGGATTCCCTCGGTACGCTCCCATGAGCGCTCGACGAGCTCGAACACCCGATCCTTCGCCAGCCTGCGCCACCGGTTGTACTCGCCAATCGGGACGATGACGGCCATGGGCCGGCCCGAGCGCTCGACGATGAAGTGATCGCGCTTGTAAAAGGCTTCCTCGATCAGTTGCCCGAAGCGGCGTCGCGCCTCGAAGGCACCGATCGTCTTTTCCATCGTGTCGATCTGCCTCCCGCACCACGATTGACTCGACGGTTCGCGCAATGATGCGGATAGCACAATTATCATAGCCGCGGGTCGTCGTGTCAACACGCCCCAGGCCTTTCGAGAATTCTGCCCGCCACGTGCGACACACCAATCGAGTGCTCGAAACGGGTGTGGAGCGCGCCCGGATACACCGGGTCCGCCAGCGCGAGCCGCCGAATTCGACAAAGCCGCTGGAAAACGGCCGTGTTGACGATCCGAATCTCCTGTTCGGTCAGATGGATCAGGCCTAGGAAACGACCTCCTCGGTCTTCTTCCCCTTGACGACCGCCACTTTCTCGAGCGCGATGCGAAGCCGGAACTCCAGCAGTCCCTCGTAGATCGAGCCGAGCTGGCGGACGCGAAGCGACTTGTAATCAATGTCCTCCTTGATCGGGTCGGCTGCCTCGGCGACTTTCGCCCTTCAAACGGCTGAGGCTCCGCTCCCAGTAGCCACGGGTTTCGCGGACCGGTAGGAGATCGCGAGACTCGGCGTAGAGCAGGAAGAGCAGCCGATAGAGTAACGTCAGCGTGCCGTGGAATACCGCGTGGAGCCGGCCCGGCGAAAGGTCGACCGCGTCGCCATCATCATGGCGCAACTCTCGCCGGACGGTCCCTTCGTCCTTGCCAGCGAAGCGATCCCGGGCCCTCCGAAATAGATTGCCGAGGCGGCGGTAGGACGGCTTCAGAGCCTCGGCCGTAATGCCCATGGCAGCCGCGGTCTGAAGCACCCGCGCCGACGTATCCGTACCTCAGTCGATTGAAAAACGCCGCCACCGCGTCGTCGGCGATCTCCTGGATGTCGGGAGCTCCGAGATCTCGGTCCGTCGTCAGGTTTGTCAGCAAATCGTTCCTTGCCTCGGGACAGTTGGCCGGGCCGCCTGGTCGTTCGCGGCTTCATTCTACCGTCGCCCAGCCAGCATTGGTAGCCCATGGGTGCTATACTCTGTCGCGATTCTTGATCGAGCGATGTCGCGGTTCACTGTCGCATCGGGCATCGTCGCGGGAGGGTTGCATGACGGACTCGCGAGGTCATCAGCGCTGCCGGGTGACCGAGTCGACGCTCGGGCGCTTCACCCGAACGGTGACGCTGGAGAACGACCTGCTCCGCTGTGTCGTGCTGGCGGATAAGGGGGCCGATCTCTATGAGCTGCGCTACAAGCCGCGCGGCCTGGACGTGCTCTGGAAGGCCCCCTGGGGCTTCAAGGAGATTGGCTCGTTCGCGCCAACCGCGGTCAGCTCGCAGGTGGCCTGGCTCGACCACTACGCGGGCGGCTGGCAGGAAATCTTTCCCTCCGGCGGAGGTCCGGCCACCTACTTCGGCATCGAGATGCCCTTCCACGGCGAAGTCTCGACCGTGCCCTGGGATTACGAGATCCTCGAGGCCGGCGGCGATCGCGCCAGCGTCCGATTCTCGGTCGCGACGACGCGCACGCCCTTTCGATTGGAACGCACGATGACGATCGAGGCTGGCCGACCGACGATCCTCTTTGAAGAGCAGCTGACCAACGATGGGGCGATGGCCCTCGATTACATGTGGGGACACCACCCGGCCTACGGGGCGCCGTTCCTGAGCGAGCACTGCCGGCTCGACGTCCCGGCCGGACGGATCGTCGCCAATCCAGGCCAGACCGACCCCGAGCGAAGCTGGCTTCCCGACGGCGGAAGCTTCGACTGGCCGATCGTCGCCGGGCGCGACGGCAAACGCCACGATTTCCGCCAGATTCCCGGCCCGACCGCGCGGGTGAACAACCTTGGTTACCTGGTCGACCTCGAGGAAGGCTGGTACGGTCTGACCAATCAGGAGCTTGGCTTCGGGGTGGGGCTGGCCTGGCCGAAGGACGTCTTCCCCTGTGTCTGGCTGTGGCAGGAGCTGAACGGCTCCCACGTCCATCCCTGGTATGGGCGGGCCTACGTCATGGGGGTCGAGATCTGGACGAGCTGGCCCGGCCTCGGCCTGAACGCGGCCCAGCAGGCCGGCACCGCGCGCCAGATTGCCGCCGGCGCCTCGGCCAGCGTCCAGTTCCGCGCCGTCTTCTACGAAAGCCGATCCGGGGTCCGACGGATCGGCCCGGATGGCGCGGTCGAGGTTCTTTAGGAGTTCTTTCCGTTGAGTATGGATTCGACGCTCGTGCCCGAGGAGATGCCCCTGAATGGGGCCGCCGGGATCGATCGACCGGCGGTGACCGTTCGGGACGTGCTCCGCCTCGCGCTCCCACCTGGGACAACGGTGGTGGGCGGGAGCACCGGGCTTGACCGCGCGGTGACCTGGGCGCGCCTGATTCACCTGGACCACCCGTCGTTCGATCGCCTGGAGGCCGGGGAGCTGGCGCTGGCAGTGCTGCCGGTGCAGAACGAGGCGCCCCACGCGCTGCTTGCGAGCATTCTGCAAACCCTGGCGGGGCGGGGTATCTCGGCCCTGGCGGTCTCCGGACCGATGCCGCCCGGCGCCCAGGCGCTGGCCGATGCGATTGGGACGCCGCTCCTGATCATGCCGGCGAACGCCCGGCTGGCCGAGATCGAGAAGTCGGTGATCGGGCTGGTGGTGAACCGGCGGGCCGAGCTCGAGCAGCGCGGCATTCAGATCTACCGCCGCCTGGCCCAGCAGACGATCGAGAACCGCGGCATCGAGGCGATCATCGAGACGCTGGCCGAGATCACCGGCAAGCCGGTCGCGGTCGAGGACCGCCTGGGCGCGCTGGAGTTTTACAACAGCCCGCCCCGCTGGACGATCAACCGCGAGGAGCTGGTCGCCGCGCTGCGCCAGCCGGCGATCCGAGCGGAATGGCTGAAGGGCCAAACGCTGTCGAGCACGTCGCCACCAATCGCCCGCTGGCCGCTCGCCGCGCCGGGCTGGGCCCGCTTCATCGCGCCGATCGTCGTCAGCGGGGAGCCGGTCGCGTTCCTCTCGATCATCGGCCGCGAGGACGACCTTGACGAGATCGACCGCGTCGCGGCCGGCCGCGCGGCAGCGGTGTGCGCGTTGGAGATTTCCAAGCGCCAGGCGATCAGCGAGGCGGAGAAGCGCATCCGCAGCGACTTCCTCGACGATCTCTTCGCCGGGCATTTCACCACCGAGTCCACGATCATCAGCCGCGGTCAGTTGCTCGGGTTCGATCCGTTGAAGCAGTACGCGGTCGTGCTTTTCGATCTGGACACGTCGGCGGCCTACCTCGAGTGGATGAGTAGCCACAACGAGCAGTACAGCGCGAGGATTCGCCAGGACTTCAGCCGAGGGCTCACCGAGGAGGTGAGTCGGGTGAGTTCCGGCGCGCTGCTGCGGATCAACAGCGAGAGCGCCGCCGCGTTGTATCCGGTCGAGCCGGACGGTGGCATGGGGGCGGTGCGCCCGCGCATCGAAGAAATTCGCCGCGTCGTGGCCGAGCACCTCGAGGGAGTGACCGTCTCGGCCGCGATCGGCCGGCTCTATCCGCGGGTGCTGGACGCGCCCCGGGCCTACCGCGAGGCCGAGCAGGCGCTGATGATCGCCCTGCGACTGTTCGGACCGAACCGGACGACCGCCTTTGACGATCTGGGGATCTATCGCCTGCTCTTCCACCTGCACGGCACGCCGGAGCTCACCAGCTTCTATGAGGAAACGCTGCAAAAGGTCGTCGATCACGACGAGCGACACGGTGGCGAGCTCGTGCCGACGCTCAAGGCGTTCTTTGCCACCCACGGCAACCTGAGCAAGACCGCCGAGATGCTTTACCTTCACCGCAACACGGTGAGCTATCGTCTCCAGCGTATCGAGGAGATCACCGGCCTCCACCTGGACGACGAAGACGATCGCTTTCAGCTCCAGCTCGCGCTGAAGCTGCGGGATATCGCCTAACTCGACCTACGCTCCGGCCGCCATCTCATCTGCCGCTCGGGTGGGAGCCTCCGAGGTCAGAAGCGTCGACGTTGACAACCTCAGCTTGGCGCGATGTAGAATGTGGGTCGGGCGGTTCCTTACTGCGGCGAGGCCAGCGTGACCAGGCGCGCTGCCTCGCTAACCGTCCAACTTCAGGAGGTGGGACGTGTTCATCGACGTCGAGGGGTACAAGGCTCTTGCCCTTTCCTTCGGGAATGGCTCGCGCAACTTCTTGGCGATCGGAGGCTGGATTGGTAGCTCGGAAGTCTGGCTGCCCACCCTGGAGATCCTGAGCACCACCTGGCGCGTCGCGAGCTTCGACCACCGGGGCGCCGGGGAGACGGTGGTTCCAGTCGAGGCAATCACCTACTCCGCCCTGGTCGACGACGTCTTTCGGGCGATGGACTCCCTCCGCATCGAGCGTTGCGTCCTCGGAGGGGAGTCGGCCGGGACCCAGGTGGTGCTCGACGCGGTGCTTCGTCATCCCGAGCGCTTCACCGGTGCGGTTCTCGCCGATGGAGCGGCTGGCCTTCCACGCTCTCAGGCGGCCGGTCCCTCGCCGATCACTGGACCGCCCTCGACCTGGCCCGGGGACGACGACCGGGCCCGGCTCAGTTGGTTCGTCGATCTTTGCATTCCCGAGCCCGACGCGGACCACTTCCGCCGCTGGGGCCTCGACATCCTCCGGCGCGCCGACCCCGAGGCGGCAACGCGCTTATGGGGAATCGGTCGTGATAGTGCCTCGCAGCTCGTCACTCGCCTGGCCGAGGTGAGAGTACCGGTCCTGCTGATCCGTGGCTCGGAGGACGCCTTGGTCCCACGAGCGGCGATGGAGGAGCTATCCGAACGTCTGCCGAATAGTAAGCTCGTCGAGGTGCCGGGCGCGGGGCACGTTCCCGTCCTGACGCGGCCCGCGGTGGTCTCGCGGGAGATCGAAACCCATTTCCCGACCGATTGATGGCGTCTCTAAAGCAGTGCTGCCTTGGGTGAACTGCCGCTAGCCAGTCACGAAGACGCGCTTCAGGCGGGCGTGCTCGGGCAGCGGGCCGCCTAAAAGGGGCTCGGCGTAGGCGCGGAAGGCCGGGGGGGGCATGGCGTCGGCGTCGGGAAAGAACTCCGGCGGGAGCGGCTTGTCGACGTTGGCGATCCGGTCGAGCGGCGCGAGCCCGTAGCCACAGCGGTACTCCGCTCCGGGCGCGCGGACCAGGGTGACCATCTGATCAGTGTGGCCGGCGAGCAGGGCTTCGACGGCGTGGCGACCGGCCCGGTACGCTTCGTCGAGATCGACCTCGGACTGGCAGGGCGACGACATGCGCTGGATCGTGCCGGGGCGGTCGTAGCGGGCGCGCAAGCCAAGGCGCGCTTCGATCAGCGCGGCGAGCTTTCGGGCCGGTTCGACCAGCCGCCGATGGCCGAAGCTGTCGCGCACCTCGCGCTCGACGGCGCCGATCAACTGGCCGTCCAGACCGCGGACCGTCTCGGCGACGACGACGATGGCATATCCCAAACGGCGGTACACCGCGGCGACCTCGTCGACGAACCGATCGGGATCCAAACGACGCTCCGGTGGATAGATCAGGTGCGGCGGATCGAGGTCGTCGCGCTTGCCAAGCGTGCTGGCGGCGGCAACCCAGCCGGCATCCCGCCCCATGACCTCGACGAGCTTGATCGGGTCGATCCGGTGCATCGCCTCGGTATCGCGGCCGACGTCCTGGAGCGCCATCGCGACGAAGCGGGCGATCGAGCCGTAGCCGGGGCAGTGATCGGTGATCGGGAGGTCGTTGTCGATCGTCTTGGGAACCAGGACAACCCTCAGATCTTGACCGATCGCGGCGGCACGGGTCGCCAGGACGTGGGCGGTGTCGGCCGAGTCGTTGCCGCCGATGTAGGCAAGGTAGCCCACGCCGAGTCGGCGAAGCTGGGCGAGCGCCCGATCGGGATCGCCCGGGCGCAGCTTGTAGCGGCACGAGCCGAGCGCGGCGGCTGGGGTGTGGCGCAACGCGTGCAGCGTCGCGGCGCTCTCCTGGCCGAGGTCGATCGCCTTGCCTTCGAGCAATCCCTCGACGCCGTCGATCGCGCCGAAAACCCCGGAGACCTCGGATCGTTCGAGAGCGGCCTCGACGACGCCAAGCAACGAGCTGTTCATGGCGGCGGTCGGTCCGCCGGACTGGCCGACCAGAAGGCGCGTCATACCGATTTGGAAGGACGACGCATCGATTCGCCGCCCCGGTCATTCCGAGCATCAGCGAGGAATCTCTGACCCGGTGCCACGAAAGACGGAGCCCCCTCGCTAGCGCTCGGGGTGATAATCGAGCATCGCGCGCTCGAATGTTGTCTCGCGACCGCTCCCGATTCCGTAACTCGGCAGGGCGATTCCCGGTTCAAATTCGGTCGCATCCTTCTCCTGGGTGCTGGGCCCGGACACGGCAATGCCCCGAGTAACCTTTCGCTTCCCCTACTCAGCTTCTCGGGGCAGGCCATGGCGCCGCCACGTCGTCTCACGGAGATGGTCGGCTCAGGAGGCGCCGGTTGACGGAGCACCACACGTCGGACCAAACGCAGTTACTCCAAGCCGACTGGCTCGGCGGTCGCCGCGCCAATCGGTCCTTGTGCGACGCAACGCCAGTGCGCTCCGGGCGGTGCGTCGCGGCCACCTCGCCGATTGACCGATTGTCCAACGTCGCTCGACAGGGTGGGTATTTAACATAGCATAAGCGCGGGTGCGCGTCAAATTGAATTTACTCCAGTTTCACGGGATCACGGGATCAGAGTTTGCGCCTTACCGTGCCATCGCTTAAAATAGTACAAATATAGATCGTGGGAGGAATCGCAGATGGGGGTGCCGACGTTATGAACGAGAAGTTCGGGCCCGAAGGACTGACTTTCGACGACGTGCTCCTGGTTCCATCCCTCTCGGAAGTTCTCCCCAAAGACGTTTCCACCACGACCTGCCTGACCCGCCACATCGCCCTCAACATCCCGATCGTCTCGGCGGCCATGGATACCGTCACCGAGGCGCGCCTCGCGATCTCGCTGGCGCGGGAGGGTGGCATCGGCATCATTCACAAGAACCTGCCGATCGACGTCCAGGCGACCGAGGTCGACAAGGTCAAGCGCTCGGAAGCCGGTATGATCGTCGACCCGATCACGCTGTCGCCGCGCGATAGCCTGGTCGAAGCCCTGGACGTCATGGCGAAGTACCACATCTCCGGCGTCCCGATCACCGAGGAAGGCCGCCTGGTCGGCATCCTGACCAACCGGGACATCCGCTTCGAGGAAGACCTCGACCAGGAGGTCGGCGCGCTGATGACCAGCGACAATCTGGTCACCGTGCCGGTCGGAACCACCCTGGATCAGGCGAAGGAGATTCTTCACCGCCACAAAGTCGAGAAGCTACCAGTGGTCGACGAGAGCTTCCGCCTCAAGGGGCTGATCACCGTCAAAGACATTCAGAAGAAGGTGCAGTTCCCACGCGCGGCCAAGGATGCGCAGGGGCGGCTGCGCGCTGGGGCGGCGCTGGGCGTCGGGCCGGACACCTTCGCGCGCGCCGAGGCGCTGATCGGCGAGGATGTGGACTTCCTCGTCGTCGATACCTCGCACGCGCACTCGCGGATGGTGGTGCAGACCGTGGCGCGGCTGGTCGAGGCGTTTGGCTCGCGCGTACAGATCGGCGCGGGAAACGTGGCGACGGCGGAGGCCACCGAGGCGCTGATCGCCGCCGGCGCGCAGGCCATCAAGGTCGGCATTGGTAGCGGAGCAATCTGTACCACCCGCGTGGTGGCCGGGACCGGCGTGCCGCAGATCACGGCGATTTTCGACTGCTCGCACGCGGCCAAGGGAACCGGCA
>JBOGTX010001030.1:0-1642 GCA_050695695.1 Chloroflexota bacterium | reverse complement strand
CCGGCGTGCTCGTGCTAACATCCACGGCGAGAATCGGGGCCGTCGGGGATGGCGGCGCGGCCGCGACTGGCGCTGAGCCGGTCGATCCGCCGGACGGCGATGCGCCACACGCGGCGAGCAGCGCCGTGGCGGCCACCGCGCCGCTTCCCCTCACCATCTGATGCAACACGCTTCGTCTGGTTACTTGACCCATCGTGCTACCTCTCAATCGATGATGTCGCGACTCCGAGTCGCGTCGCGGCTGATCTCGATGCCGGCTTCTTCCAGGCCGGCTTTGATCGCTCGCAGACAGTTCAACCAGGAGCCATCGTAATGGCCGATCGTCAAGCCATCCGCGCCGCACTGCGCGGAAACCAAAATGCCCTGCTTTACTAGCTCGGGCGTTGCCTTCGGGCGCGGCGAGACCGCCGAAAGGAAGTATTTGTCGATACCAATCGCCCTTCGGATATTGTGGAGGTAGCCGCGCTTCCACTCCATGCGCTTGGGATCGCCGGTCTGCTCGCTGTAGTCCGAGCTGCGCACCGAGTCCATGTATTGGGCGATGCCCTTGAGATCCAGCCCCATCAGCTCGGGATACGCCGCGTAATGATTGAGTCGCACGTCGATGGCTGGCTTTGCTGCCTTCACTGCTCGATTGATCTCGCCGAAGAATTCCGTGAGCGAGTCGGTCCGGAACTTCAGGAAGGCGTACAGCTCCGGAATTTCCGCCAGGAGGGCGGTGCTGGTCGCACTGCTGTTCCAGAGGAGGTTAAGCTCGAACGCCTGGCGCGCGTTGTAGCGGTCGTAGCCATCGGCGATCCACCTCAGGCGCTCGGTGAGCGCATTCCAGTCGATTCCGCGCTTCTCGGCCGCCTGACGGCAGTGCGCGCAGAAGCAGCCGCCGAGGGTGATGCCGGTTAATCGCTGGACCTCGCTCGCGCCCGTCGCTGCCGAGGGCTGGGTCCGGCCGGGATTGAACCCGCGAACGCAGGTCATGATGAAGTCGATGTCGTGGCGCGAGGCGAGGTCGACGTAAAGAGCGATCCCGTAGGCCCGTACGTCAGGGTGGTTGAAGCAGATTTGCTGGTCAAACGGATTGCCGTGAATGTCGCGCTGCACGCAGTCCGTCAACTCCGATCGCGTTCGCTCCTTGTCAACCCAGGTATGGGATAGCTCCGCCCCGACCGTCATGCCGCGCCGGCGCGAGCCGTCGATCAGCACCTGGAGCCAATCGGTTTCCCGCAGTTCCGCGTTATCGCTGCGGCGAGGCTTGATTCGGCTGTGTTCGAAAGCGGTGGGATCAGGATTCCAATAGGCTCGCGAATCTTCGGTCCAGTAGACTTTTCGACGGGGGTTGTGTGGATAATAGAAGTCGGTCAGTGGGCGCTTCTCGTCGTGCATCAGCGCGACGAGGTAGGTCGAGTTGGTGAGGGTCTCGGCTTGCAGAAGGTCAAGAACGTGGTCCAGTCCTTCGTCCAGCAGATCCCAGGCATACAGACTGGCAACCACTTCACGCCAATACATAATCGGCTTTCTCCATCCGGCCGGTCGCGCGGGCCGAACAATCGCCCGAGCCGGACCGATCCTGTCGCTTTCCTTTTGCTCCCCTTCGACATTGACGCGGCAGTTATACCAGCCGGTACTGGCACTGTCAATCGGCCGG
>JBOGTX010001029.1:0-3228 GCA_050695695.1 Chloroflexota bacterium | reverse complement strand
GTCTGGGATACCTTCTACGTTCGGACGCCCGATAGCGCGTCCCCGGGCAGCATGCTGTTGCGAACCCACACCTCGCCGATGCAGGTGCGCGTCATGGAGCGTCGTCGGCCGCCGATTCGGGTTGTCGTGCCCGGCCGCGCCTATCGCTACGAGGCGACCGACGCCACCCACGAGAGCGAGTTCTACCAGATCGAGGGACTGGCGGTCGACGAGCACCTGACGTTCGCGGATCTGAAGGGCACGCTGACCGCGTTCGCGCACGCCATCTTCGGTCCGGAGCGGCGGACCCGATTCCGAGTCGATTTCTTCCCGTTCGTCGAGCCGGGCGCCGAAATGGCGATCGACTGCCACGTCTGTCGCGGCGTCGGCTGTCGATTGTGCAAGAGCTCGGGATGGATCGAGATCATGGGGGCCGGCATGATCCATCCCAGGGTGCTTCAAGGCGTCGGCTACGATCCGTCGCGATACTCCGGGTTCGCGTTTGGCATGGGACCGGAGCGCATCGCGATGCTGAAATACGGCATCGACGATATTCGACTCTTCAAGAACAACGACCTGCGCTTCTTGCGGCAATTTTCTCTGTAAGATGATGTAGCGCAAGGTCTGGCTGTAACTGGCGAAGATCGCTGAGGAAACTCGATGAAAGTATCGCTCAAATGGCTGCGCGCCTATACGCCGGCCTCCCTTCCCGCCACCACGATCGCCCAGCGTCTGACGATGGCCGGCACCGAAGTCACCGACGTCTATCACATCGGCGAGACCTGGAAGGACGTCTACGTCGGCGAGGTCACCGAGATCCGGCGCCATCCCAACGCCGATCGATTGCAGCTCGTCACCGTGAACTGGGGCGACGGGCGTGACCTGACCGTGGTGACCGGCGCGCCGAACCTGACCGTGGGCGACAAGGTGCCACTCGCGCTCGCCGGGGCGATGCTCGTCGACACCCACCTCCCCACGCCGGAGCTGCGCGAGCTGAAGCCGGCGAAGATTCGTGGGATCACGTCGGAGGGCATGGTCTGCTCGGCCAAAGAGCTGGGTTTGGGCGAGGACCACGGTGGTATCCTTATTCTGGAGCCCGACGCGCGCCCCGGCACCCCACTCGCCGATGAGCTCGGCGATACGATCCTCGATCTCGAGCTGACGCCCAATCGCAGCGATTTGCTGTCGATGCTCGGCGTCGCGCGCGAGGTCTCAGCCCTGCTCGCCGAGCCCTTGAGCGTGCCGGCGGCCGACTACCCCGAGTCCGGCCCGCTCGCCTCCTCGCGGATCACGGTGAGAATCGTCGATCCGGAGCTCTGTCCGCGCTACACCGCGTCGATCATCCGCGGCGTGACGATCTCGCCATCGCCGAGGTGGCTGCGCGAGCGCTTGACGGCCGCCGGCCTACGCCCGATCAACAACATCGTCGACGTCACGAATTATGTCATGCTGGAGTGGGGACAGCCGCTCCACGCCTTCGATGAGGACAAGCTTCGCGGCGGCGAGATCATCGTGCGGCGCGCCGGCGACGGCGAAACGCTGACCCTCCTGGATGGATCGGATCGCCTGCTCAGCTCCGAGAATCTGGTCATCGCGGACGCCAGGGGCGCGGTGGCCGTCGCCGGGGTCATGGGCGGCGCGGACAGCGAAGTCACCTCGACCACGACGAATGTCTTGATTGAATCCGCCAATTTCAATCCAATCAGCGTTCGGCGGACGTCGCGGGCGCTGAGAATGCGGACCGACGCCGCCAATCGGTTCGAGCGTGGCCTGCCCCGTCAGTTGCCAGAACCGGCGCTACGGCGCGCCACCCAGCTCGTGCTCGAGGTCGCCGGGGGAGTCGCGGCGACTGGCATCGTCGACGTCTATCCGCTGCCCGGCGAGTTGCCCGAGATCTTCTTGAACGCCGCCGAGGTCAAGCGAATCCTCGGCATCGACCTGCCTTTGACGCGCATCGCCGACCTGCTCGAGCGCCTGGGCTGTCAGGTCACGCGCGAGGACGGCGGACTGAACGTGGTGCCGCCGATGCAGCGGACCGACCTCAACCTCGCGTCCGACCTCTGCGAGGAGGTCGCGCGGCTGCTCGGTTACGACGACATTCCCTCGACCCTGCCGACTGGCCGGCCGCCCGAGCCGTCGATCAACGAGGACTGGCGCTGGTACGACACCCTGCGCGACACGTTGGCCGGCCTGGGACTGTCGGAGATCGTCTGCTATTCGCTGACCAGCCGCGAGCGTCTGGGACGGCTGATGGGCCGCGAAGGGAAGCTGGCCGGCCCCGGATCGTTCATGGCCCCCCCTGAGATCGCGTCGGGGTATGGCTCGTTCGATCTTGCCCGTGAGGTGACCGCGCGGTTCGTCCCGCTGGACGTCGAGCCGGTCACCTTGATCAATCCTTTGACCACCGACGGCGAGTGCCTGCGCACGACGGCCTTCGGGAGCTTGCTGGAGACGCTCCGGAACAACCTGCGGGTCGCCGATCGCGACGTGGCGCTCTTCGAGCTCGGGCGGACCTACCTCCCGCGCGTCAACGACCTGCCGGAAGAGCGACGGGTGCTGACGGTCGCGGCCGGCGCCTTTCGCTCCGGCGCGGCGTGGGGCGAGCGATTGCCCAACGACTTCTTCTGGCTCAAAGGCATCGCCGAGGCGGTCCTCGGTCGCCTGGGCATCACCCGACGAGAGTACCGCGCGCTCACCCATCCGATCTTCCATCCGGCCCGTTCGGCGGCCATCGTCGTCCCTGGACCGACCGAGCGGCTGATCGGCGTGCTTGGCGAGATCGAGGCGGACGTTCGCGCCGCGTTCGACATTGACGAAACGACGCTGTTATTCGCCCTGGATCTCGACCTGGCGCTTTCCCTGGCGACGCGCGAGCGGATCTACCAGCCAATTCCGCGGTTTCCGCCGGTCGTCCAGGATCTCGCCCTGATCGTGGGCACCGAGGTCACCTCGGCCCGAATCGAGGAGCTCGCGCGCGACGTGGGCATGCCCCTGGTCAAATCGGTCGACCTCTTCGACATTTATCAAGGGGCGCCAATTCCCGCCGGGAAGATCAGCCTCGGGTACCGCATCACCTACCAGGCTGCCGACCGAACCCTCACCGATCAGGAGGTCGCGCGGGTTCACCATAACATCGAGCAATCGCTCGTCGGTGAGCTCGGGGCCGAGCTTCGCGGTTGAGGACGGGCACGAGGGAGCGTTGGCGGCGAGCTCAGCGACCATCCTGCGCGAAAACGCGGCCGGACCAGC
>JBOGTX010001028.1:0-1566 GCA_050695695.1 Chloroflexota bacterium | reverse complement strand
CCGAAAACCGGCCCGATAGGCCGTGCCCAGACCTGCTTTCCCCGGGCGGTGAAGCACCTGAACTCGGGACGTCTGCTGGACGAGCGACTCGGCGACAACGCCGGTCCCGTCCGGGGAGTTATCGTCCACGACCAGGACGTCGAGCGAGGGGTCCACTCGGAGAACCTCCCAGACCAGCAACGGAAGATTCTCACGCTCATTGTACGTGGGTATGATCACCAGTGATCGCACGCCAATACCTCCGAATAGCTGCTGAACTGGCGTCCTGATCGAGAGCGACGCGCTGGCTTACCGATTGGACCAGCGACTGCTCGCTCACCGCTGCGCGGTTCGCGACCCTCTCCGCGAGCCGCGGCGGGCTCGTTCGGACGCTCAGTTCAGACTACACCGGCCCGGCCGTCCTGACAGCCGGCCGGTGGTGGATCTTCGGATTGGCGGATCGGTGGGTGGCTCGGCCTGGCCGAATGGGGGAGAGCAGCCTAGCCGATCGAGGGATAACGATCGGCGACGAGAAGGTGGGGCGCGACGCCCTCAGCCGATGGAGCGATGCGCTGCTGAGTCGCGTAGGTCGCGAGCTGAACGCGATTCCCCAGCCCGAGCTTGCCCTGGATATTGGCCAGGTGCGCCTTGACGGTGTGCTCGGTGATGAAGAGCTCGCGGGCGATCTGGGGATTGGTCTTCCCGCGCGCGACCTGGCGGAGAACCTCGATCTCGCGAGTCGTGAGTCCGCCGGACCGCGACTCGGGCGGCGGCGAGCCGACGAGCTCGCGGAGCGCGGAATCCGCGGCGGATTGCGAGACCACCAGGTCTCCGGCGTGAATGCGCTCGATCGCCCGGACCAGATCGTCGGGCTCACGGTCTTTATCGAGGTATCCCCGGGCGCCGGCCTGGAGAACCTGGCGAACCTCGCCGTCGTCGCTGCTGCTAGTGAGCACCAGCACCAGGCACTCCGCGTCCTCCTGGCACAGGCCGGCGACCAGCGCTGAGCCGCCGTCCGGGACCTTCGGCTCGACGATCGCCACGTCGGGGTGGAGCGCGCGAACCCGAACAATTGCCTCGGGGCCGTTCGCCGCTTCTCCGACCACGCGCAGGCCACGGCGACGGTTCAACAGCGCGGCGAGACTCCGCCGGTGCAGGGTGGGCGAATCTACCAGTAATAGACGAACTGGTTCTTGCATTCAGATGACCTCCGCGTCGAGGTCGCCATCGCTCGCGCGCCCTGCTCCGGCCCCAGCAGCCGATCGGGTTCCGCGATTGAGCCTGGACCGAGCGTCGGTCGAGTTATCGGTAGGCGACCAGCATCGTTGTTGGCTCACGCCACGTGGGTATGGGTTGAAATCAGGATGGCCGTGGATGGCATCGTTCGGTCCAGACACCAGCCATAGTCGCTAGAACGGGGCTCGACGTGACAGGTTACGTCACCTGGAGTCTCGTTCGAGTGACCGCGCGAATCCGGTGGCAACTATTCCGTCAAGCTTTCCGAATCGTAACCGACCAGCCCTGCCAGGGTCAATAATTATCCAGTCGTGGGTCTAACGCAAAATCGTTGGCAACCCGGGAGCAAGC
>JBOGTX010001027.1:0-2582 GCA_050695695.1 Chloroflexota bacterium | reverse complement strand
CGTCCGGGTGTACCTGCCGGTCGATCGCGACGTCTTGCGCGAGGCGCACGGCGAAGGCATGGCGGGCGGCACCGAGACGATCCTGGTCGTCGACGACGACGTCGACCAGCGCGAGCTCATCGGCCGGGGGCTGCGATCACTGGGCTACCCGGCGCGGGTGGTCGTCAGCGGCGAGGAGGCGGTCGCCTACCTGAGCCGGCGAGACGCCGACCTGGTCATCCTGGACATGGCGATGCCGCCAGGGATCGACGGCGCCGAGACCTACCGACGGATTCTTCAAGCGCGGCCCGGCCAGCGTGCAATCGTCCTCTCTGGCTCCGCCGAATCCGATCGAACGCGCGCCGCCCTGGCGCTGGGCGCCGGTGCCTACCTCCGCAAGCCGGTCACCCTGGCCACCCTGGCCCGCGCCGTGCGCCGGGAATTGGACCGGGTCTAGCGAGGGCGAGAACCGACCAGGCGGTCGCGCCGCGAAGCCGTCGATCCGTCCACGATTCTAATGATTCCCCTGCCCTCATCAACTCGTCTTTAACCCACGAACGACTATAAGAATAATCGACGCGACGTACGACCACGTTGGAGCTAGAATGGAGTCCGGGGCGACAAACGGCGCCAGCCGGAGCTGGTCGGCCAGGCGAGAAACCGACGAGGAGCGATATATCACACGCTCTCTCTTTCCAGAGCTTGATATCGATTTGAAAACACCCTACACCACCGGGCTGGTACCTTATCAGGACCTCAAGGCCATGATCGACGCCGGATACATTCGCGCGTCCGAGTCGGTCTTTGAAGCCCAACTGCAGCCCGCGAGCATCGATCTTCGCCTGGGAGCCCGGGCCTACCGAGTCCGGGCGAGTTTCCTACCAACCGAAAGTTCGAAGGTCATGAGCAAGGTCAACGAGCTCGCCGTCGAAGCGCTCGACCTGACTTCGCTGACGCTCCTCAAGAGTGGTGAAGTCTACATCGTTCCCCTGATGGAAGAGTTGAATCTGCCCGCGAATACGCTTGGGAAAGCGAATCCGAAGAGCACCAGCGGCCGGCTGGACGTCTTTACCCGGCTTTTGACCGACTACGGAAGTGAGTTCGAGCGAGTGCCCAGGGGATATAAAGGCGCGCTCTACGTGGAGGTCGCTCCGCGCACGTTCAGCGTCATCGTGCACGCGGGGACGAAGTTGAATCAGTTGCGACTCATGCACGGGAAGCCGGTTCCATCGGATAGTAACCTTCATTCGTTGCATCAAGCCGACGCGCTGATCTACAGTGATGACGGTGTCCCCGGTCAGGCGACGATTTCGAACGGACTCTGGCTCTCGGTGGACCTTCGGGGTCGCGCGGGCACGCGAATCGTCGGCTATCGGGCGAAGAAGAACGCGCCGCCGATCGATCTCGATCGGGTCGACCACTATGAGCCGTCGGAATTTTTGGATGAGATCGCGATCCCGGACCGGCAGCAGCTGATTCTCACCCCGGGTGAGTTCTATATCCTGGCATCGAAGGAAAGAATCCGCGTCCCCCCGGCCTATGCCGCTGAAATGATCCCGTACGATCCGTCGGTGGGAGAGTTCCGGATTCATTACGCCGGCTTTTTCGACCCCGGCTTCGGCTACCAGAGCGATGACGTCCAGGGGGCCCGGGCCGTTCTGGAAGTTCGGTCGCACGACGTGCCGTTCTTGTTGAGGCACGGGCAGCGGGTGGGGCGCCTGATCTACGAAAGGCTCCTGAGCGTACCGGAAAAGCTCTATGGGACGGCCAGCGGTTCGTCGTACCAGGGGCAGGATCTCGCGCTCAGTAAGCAGTTTCGCTGGTCGCACCGATCGCGGGCGGGCGGGCCCTGATTGGCGAGCGGTCATCCCTCACCGATCACGAGCCCGGCTAGGCCGGCCAGCACGAACAGGCCGCCCGCCAGGTTCAGCAGCGGCACCGTGCCGATCGCGCTCCCGAGCAGGCTGGCCAGGCCCATGCCGGCCGCGCTCAGAGTCGACTGGGTGGTGCCGAACGCGCCGAGAAGCGCGCGAATCGACGCGAAAGGCGCGAAATGGGCCGATCGGGCGAGCGGCATCAAGGCGGAGTACGGCACCACGACGCCCGAGATCTGATCGACCCGGTCCGTGCGTCGCTCGTCGTCCAACCCGGCCCTTCCCGATCGACGATTCTCCCATCAGGAATGTGAATTGGTCGATCGAAACGTTTACCGAGTTGACCGAGCCAGACCGAGCGTTCGACGGTCTCAGCGCGGCTCCGTTCGTCCCGAGACCTGCCGGTCGAAATTCTGACTAGCCGATGGTTCCGTCGCGCTTCTCCTCTTCGTAAAGCCGCTCGGCGACGAATTGCTTGATCAGGGTCTGGTAGCCCTGGTGCCGGCGAGCGGCGAGGGACCGGACCCGCTGGAGGGTTGCCTCGTCAAAGCGTACCGCGACGTTCTTGGTCCGCTTGCGTGGGGGAGGCAAGACATCCCGCGGGAGCGGCTGGGCGGCATTCAAAAGCTCTGGCCCGAGCTCGTGCGTGGACCAGAACGTGTGCTCTTCCGCTTCCGATTGGAAGTCGGGAATGTCCGCGAGATGCCGCACGGATTCAAAGCTAGGGGT
>JBOGTX010001026.1:0-16094 GCA_050695695.1 Chloroflexota bacterium | reverse complement strand
GTTCCTGCCCACTCCTGAGAGACAAGCTCCCCCTCCCAACCGCGCCGCCCACCCTGCCCTACGCTTCCCCTGGGCACCATCGTCCAAAGTTCGGGATGCCGCATGTTCTCCGCGCTCGCCGTGCCTGAGATCAAAAAGGAGAATCAGCCTTGTCTGACCACGACAACTGGAACCAGCAGATCATCAAGCAGTTCCGCGCGAACGGCGGGAAGAACGTGCCGCCGTTCGGCAATAACCTGCTCTTGCTGACAACGACCGGCGCGAAGAGCGGCCAGCCGCGCACCACACCGCTGGTCTACTCGCGAGATGGCGACCGATACGTGATCATCGCCTCGAAAGCGGGTGCGCCGACCAACCCCGATTGGTACCACAACCTGCTTCGTCACCCGGACGTCACGATCGAGGTGGGGACCGACAAGTTCGCGGCGCGCGCGACCGAGGCCAAAGGCGAGAAGCGCGACCAGCTCTACCAGGCCCACGCGGCGCGCTTCTCGACCTTCAACGAGTACCAGCAGAAGACCAGTCGAGTGATTCCAGTGATGGTCCTGGACCGGGTCGCCTCGTAGGCTGCCGATCAGTCGCGCCAGAGCTCCGCGCTCGCCAGTTGGGCGCCCTCGGCCAGCGCCGCCAGCTTCAGCCAGGTGATCTGGGGATCCACCGTGAGGAAGCCGGCGAAGGTCGAGAAGCCGCAGTCGGTCCCGGCGATCACGTTCTCGCGGCCAACCAGCCGGGCGAAACGACCGATCCGGTCGGCGACGAGCCGCGGATGCTCGACGAAGTTGGTCGTCGAGTCCAGGACGCCGGGGATCAGAATCTTTCCGTCGGGCAGCTTGACGTCCTCCCAGATGCGCCACTCGTGCTCGTGGCGGGGATTCGCCGCCTCGAATGAGATCGCCGAGGGCTTCGCTTTGAGAATGGTCTCGACGATCTCGCGGAACGGCACGTCGCGCAGGTGCGGGCCTTCATAGTTGCCCCAGCAGACGTGCATCCGCACGTCCTCGGCCGGAATCTCGGCGAGGGCGTGGTTCAGGGCCGCGACGTGGACCTCGACGTAGCGACGGAAGTCGGCGACCGTCTTGTCGGCAAAATCGCGCGAGTTCCAGCTCATCGCCAGGTCGGGACAGTCGACCTGGAGCAGGAAGCCAGCGTCGTGGATCGCCCGGTACTCGTGCTGCATCGCGTCGGCCACCGCGAAGATGTACGCCTCGTGGCTCGGGTAATACTGGTTGGGCAGGAAGTAGCCCGCGACGCCGGGGGACGCCGCCGAAAGAAACCGGTCCTCGGGACTCACGCCCTCGAGCGCCGCCCGAAAGGTCGCGACGTCGCGGCGGACTCCGGCGTCGCCTTTCCAGGAGATCGGGCCCGAACAGGCCGGGCGCTGGAAGGCGGGCATCGTTCCGAGCGTTCGCTGGAAGTAGCTGGGAAACTGCGTCGCCTCGATCAGCCTCGAGCCGCCGCGGGCCTCGCCCTCGAAGCCGGTCAGCCGATCCTTCACGTAGGTCGAGTAGCCGACTTTTCCCATCTCGCCGTCGTTGATCACGGTGAGCCCAGCCTCGACCTGCTTGCGGATGACCTCTTTGACGGCCTCCTGGACTCGTCGCTCGAAGGCCACCTCGTCGACCGCCTCGCCCTTATCGCGGGCGTACAGGAGAGACACCAGGTCGTCCGGACGCGGCAAGCTCCCGGTATGGGTGGTCAGAATGCGCTCGGTGCTTCGCTTCATCGGTGCTCGTTCTCCTTGACCGTGTTTCTCCGGATTGCCGACCGGAATGAGCGCGGGCCGGCCGCGCCTAGGGTGCGCCTTCGCCAACCGCGCCCTGGCTCGCCTCTTCTTCGACCAGATGCGCCGCCAGTTGGCGGAGAATCCGTAGCTGCTCGTCATTCACATCGTAAAGGTGGCTCCAGGCACGGTGATCGGCCTCGTCTTTGATTCGATCTCGCAAGGTCGATCGGTTGCTGGCAGTCAGCATCGTCGGAACGAACAGTGACTGCATGATACCCCCCAACACGAAGAACAAGAAGGCGTACGGGAAAGGATCGAACCCCTTGTTAGCCAGCGCGGAGCTCTGCCAGAAAGCCCAGCCCCCCATCAGGAGGCAGAGAAAGTAGAAGAAGCCCATCGTGCCGGCAATGCCCACGATGTGGTCGGCGAGCCAGCCGTTAAAGCGACCAAGCGTCGCCCGCTCGCCTCGCAGATCCTGCAGCACTTTCTGAGGATGGACCAAAGGCGAGCTCTCCGGATGGAAGCGGTCGACGAGCTGCCGAATTTCGCCTGGCGTCCGATAAGGATGCAGATGATTCGTAGGCATCGGGCCCTCCTCGTTCGATTGCTTTGCCCTGCCCAGAGCAACAGAAGCATCGCTGGCCAGGCCGGTTGTCGACGCGAGCTTTGGCAGCGCTCCGGGCAGGGTCGATCGCGGCCAGGTAGATTCGGACGTTGCTCGGGAAAAGGCTGCCAACAATTCTACACGGAACGAGGGTCAAGGCCGACGCGTGTCTCGCGACCGCACTCTTCAACCAGAATCTGCACGACACGAGGTCGAGAACCCCCGAAAGATTTAACGCCTGCTCAACGAGCTTTTAGCACCCTCGCGTCGGCGACAACATAACATAATCGAGGCTGGCGCCCGTCCCGTACCCTCCCGCTATCTGGCACCTCAACGAAACCTGCACGATCGGAGACTCCTTATCCATGTTGAAGTGGCGGCGCATCGTCGGATTGTCCCTCGTCGGGCTCGGCACCCTTGGCGGCTTGCTCACTCCCCTGGCCGGGCCGGGAGGCGCGCGACCGGCTTACGCCGACGTCCTCGACGGGCCTGGCGTGTCGGGCATTCCGATCGGGGCGTCGGGGGAAGTTGGCGTCGACGTGTCCTTCCCCCAGTGCGGCAATTTGAACGTCCCCACCCTGGCATCGAATGGCGCTCCGTACACCTTCGCGATCATCGGGGTCAACCACGGTCGGGCGTTCACCCAGAACACCTGCCTCGCCGACGAGTACCAGGCGCTGAGCGCGCGCGGCTACGGCCTGGGCTTCGTGATGAACCTGAACTCGCCCCGCGGGCAATCCTTGATCCAGGGACAGCAGGGACCGCGCGGGACCTGCGCCCTGGATGACCTGTCGTGCTTGAGCTACAACGACGGCTGGAACGCGGCCCAGGACGCCTACACCTACACCCTGCAAACCCTGGCCAACATCGGCGTGACGGATTTGCCGAGATCCTGGTTCATGGACATCGAAGAGACCAACTACTGGTCGAGCGATCTCTCCCTGAACGATCAGGTGCTCCAGGGCGCGATCGACTTCCTGAGCGAAGCAACCGGCTTCAACCTGACCGTCCCCTCCGGAAGCGGAACGCCGCCGGTCGTCGCCGTCTATTCGGTTCCGGCACAGTGGGCCAGGATCGCCGGACCGTCCTATCAGCCGGCGGTGGTCGGCTGGACAACTGGCGCTCGGAGCCTGACGACGGCGAGTCGCCTGTGCTCGACGAGTCTGGTCGGCGGCGCGACCCAGATCGTCCAGCACTGGAACCCATCACTCAACCTCGACGAGGACGATCTGTGCTGACGGGCCCGAAGCGGAAAGCGCCGCCTACGGCGCGAGCACCCGGAACACCAGCCCGCGGGTACCATCGACCCGCACCCACTCGCCATCCCGAAGGCGACGAGTCGCGTCGACGGTCGCGACGATGGCGGGAATCCGATACTCGCGGGCGACGATGGCGGCGTGGGAAAGTGGGCTGCCGCTGTCCACGACGACCGCCGACGCTCGCTGGAATAGGGGCGTCCAGGCGGGGCTGGTGAAGGGCGCCACCAGGACGTCGCCGGATCGGAGCATCCCGAACTGTGACGCGTCCTGGATCACCCGCACCGGCCCCTCGGCGAGACCGGGGCTTCCGGGAAGACCGGAGACGATCGCGCCTTCGCGGTCCGCGAGCGGCTCGAGCGGGGTATCGCCAAGCCACGGCACGCCCGCCAGCGACGCCTTCGTCGGTTGGTGGCCACGGTCGCCCTGCGGTCGCCAGCTCGGCCAGCTTCAGATGGAAGACGTCGCGTGGCTCGTCCAGGGCGCCCGCGAGCTGGAGCCGCCGCCCCAGCTCCTGGAAGATGGCCTGGATAAGGGGTAGCCCGAGGGTCATGTAAAAGTGGGTGTCCTCGCGCAGTCGCGGGAAATGGCGCGCGTTTCGCAAGGCGCGCCGGAACAGGGAGCGGAGCGGCTCTCTTCCCAGGATGGAGCTTGCCAGGACTTCGTCCCGTGCTCGTTGCCAGCGACGATCTCCCTCCGCCGAGCGATTCGCCTGGTCGTCGGAAGGCAACCGGCCCGTGAGCACGGGCGTCTCGCCCGCCCGCGCCCGGGTGCCCCGAGTGGGCGAGATGCCCAGGTTTCCCGAAGACTCCTCACGATTCCCCGTTCTACTCCCGGCTGACCCATCAGTGGCAACCATGCTCTGGATGACCCCGAGTGGGATCTCTGGAGCGTTGCGCCAGGCGGGCAGGGAGGCGAGAGTCACCGCCGTCTCGCGATTTCCGAACCCTTCCAGAAAGGCTCGAAAGTCGACGAGGAAGCCCGAGGCCGCCGGGCGCGCTTCGATCGCCGCCAGGAGATCTCCGGAGGGCGTCTTCGTGAAGAGGTCTTGAAGCTCTGGATTGGCGATGACGTCGGCGGCGAGCGCCTCGAGCCGGCGATTCAGCTCGAGCGTTTTCGTCTCGACCCCAGTTTGTAGCTCGTTGAAGTGCTGACGCTGACCGGCCAGCGCGAGGAGGAGCCAGAAGACGAGCAGGTCGTGCAGGGCCTGTGGGAGGTAGCGATGACGAAGGCGAGCCGTCAACGGCGTGATGGCGAGACCGTCGTCGAGCGTGTCCAGGAGATCGTCCCAGCTCAGCGCCCTGAGGTCACGCGCCTCCAGCTCCCGCGAGCGTTGAATCGCCTCGGCGATCAGCGGATCGTCGTCCCAGTGGGCGACGTCGTAGCGGCGGTTACGCCAGAGGGTGAGCCAGGGGCGGAAGAGGACGGCGAGGGTAGGGCGAATGCCATAATCGACCTTGACGACGACGCCGTCCTCCTCGACGAACGCTTCGTCGGTTGACGGGCACGCGAAGCCGATCGGACCGAACATGTGCTCGCGGAGCGCGTCGATCAGCACCCGACTGTACGACGTCACGTCGAGGGGATAGGGTCGGCTCGGAAAAAGCTCTCCCAGGAGACCGGCGACGAAGCGCGGTGGCGGCCGGCCGGTTTGCCTGGCCCGCCCCGCCCCGCTCCGCTCCGCGACGGGCCGCGACGTTGCCTCCGGCGTCGCCCCGGCGCCTCGGTTTCCGTTCGGAAGGGTGGTGATCGGCCGGGCCTGGAGCAGCGCGAACCGCCGGTCGGCCCAGGCCCATTCGACGTCCTGGGGAGCGGCGAAGTGGCGCTCGACGGCGATGGCCAGGCGGGCGAGCTCGCCGGCCGCCATGTCGGAGAGATAGGGCTTCCCCGGCCGTTCGTCGCCGCTCACCCTCCTTTGCGCGGTCCCGCCGGTCGGAACCGCGCGCACCACGACGTTCCGGGAGCCGGGTCGCCGCTCGATGACCGCCAACGTCCGCCGGTCCAGGACCAGGTGCTCGGGCGTCACGAGGCCCGCGACGACCGCTTCGCCCAGGCCGGGGCTGGCATCGATCACGATCTCGTCAAGGGACCCGGTGACCGGATTCGCGGTGAAGAGCACGCCAGCGACGTCAGCCTGGACCATCCGCTGGACGACCACCGCGAGCTTGACGTCCTCGTGACCGAGGCCCTGGCGAGCGCGATAGACGATGGCTCGCTCCGACCAGAGCGAGGCCCAGCAGCCGCGGACGGCATCCAGCAGGGCCGCTTCGCCGATCACATTGAGGAAGGTGTCCTGCTGGCCGGCGAAGGCAGCGCCGGGGAGGTCTTCCGCCGTGGCGCTAGATCGCGCCGCGACCGGCTCGAGCCCGAGGCTCTGGTAGGCCCCGCGAACGGCGTCCGCGATTGAACCGGGCATCGGCGCGGCCCGGAAAGCTTCCTGGATCTCCCGAGACGCCCGTGCCACCTGCTCCGGTGTCGCGACGTCGACTCCGCGCAGCGCCGCGGTGATCCGCTGGTCAAGGCCGGTCGCGCCCACCGCGTCGTCGTAGGCGCGAGTGGTGACGACGAAGCCAACCGGCACCGGTAGGCCCGCGCGCGAAAGCTCGCCCAGATTGGCTCCCTTGCCACCGGCGACCGCGACGTCGTGCCGTCCGAACGCCTCGATCGGCGCGACCAGGGGCAGGGTCGCGAACAACGAATCAATCTCAGCCATCGAAACCTCCGGTTGGTGTGGGATTGGGATGCTCCCTCTGGTCGCGACCATCGCCGGACGATCCCGGAGGACCGATCGCCTCGAGGAACAGGTCCACCAGGGCTGCCAGCTCGGTCGGTGTGGGCTCTCGGGCCTGGTCGGGGGCGGTGAGCAGTCCGTCGATCACCACGTAGCTCAAGAGGGGGCCGATGAAAAGACGGGCGAGCGCCTCCGAGGTCGGAGCGTGGACGAGCCCCGCTGCCCGGGCTCGCTCGAGGACCGAGGACAAGACGTGCGGTCCCTCGTCCCGGACGATCACCCGGAAGATCGGCGCCAGTTGTGGGAAACGGGGGATCTCGGCGATCAGGACCCGGAGGAGCCCCAGGTACGTTGGGTCCAGGAGATGGCTCACCGCGCGCTGGGCGAGCGCGGTGAGCAGGCGCGCCAGCTCGGCGCGGCTGGTAATCGGATGATCGATGACGACCGTCGGGGCGTCGCTCCAAACGCGCCGAACGTTGAGGCCCCGCAGAACGTCGGCGAAGAGCGTTTCCTTGTTGTGGTAATAGCGGTAGAGCGTCGGCTTGGACACGCTCGCGGCGTTCGCGATGGCATCCATTGTCGTGCCTTCGAAGCCAAGCTCCACGAACAAGCGCTGCGCGACCGAGCGGACGTGCTCTCGCTTGACCAGGGAACGCGGTGTCTCGACTGGATTTGCCACCACCGACGCTTCCTTCAACGAAACTAAACCGTATAGTTTCATAATTGACATGATTCTATCTGCTCGCCAAGATAGGAGTCCACCCGAATTTTGCGACGAGCAAGCGGAGATTCGCTCATCACCGAGTGGTGGTTTTCGTGGCCTTTCGCGTCGTTTCGCGTGATTCGTGGTCCAAACGTCTCTCCGCGGCGAAATCACCCAGCCGGTAACCCACCGGCGAGAAGGGAAGGGAGCAGAGCGACCATGTCCGTCGAACCGGTCCAGGTCCGCTTCGCGATGCCCGACGACCTGGCATTCGTGGGCGAGGGGAGCGGCATCGCGCCCGAGATCATGCGGCGCAAGATCGACGAGCGCGAGGTCGTCGTCGCCGAGCGGGGCGGTCGGCTGGTCGGCCAGGCGCGCCTCGAATACCTCTGGTCGAAAATTCCCTACCTCGCGCTGATCCGGGTGCGCGAGGGCGAGCGCCGGACGGGCGTCGGCCAGGCGCTGCTGGCGTTCGTCGAGACCTTTCTCCAGCAGCAGGGCCACGCGGCGCTGTACAGCTCGTCCCAGGTGGACGAGCCCGCGCCGCAGGCCTGGCACCGTCACGTCGGATTCGTCGAGTGCGGCAGCATCGCCGGCATCAACCCCGGGGGCATCGGCGAGGTATTCTTCCGCAAGCCATTGAGCTAGGGCTTCGGGTTGCTTGCCAGCGCACTGACCCGCGGCGCTCGCCTCGCCTCACCAGGTCTGACCGCCAATCTCATCTGCTATGATACAAATTCACCGGCGATCGATGATGGAATGTCACCCGCGGCGAATCGTGGAATCATCGTCCGACATCCGGATCATCGGCAACGGCCGGGATCCGCGACCGACGGGCGGAGCGTGGGCGAGATGGACGAGATCCTGGAACGCGTGGTGCGCCAGAGCGGCGTGGTCGAGCTCCTCGACGTGCTCGTCGAGCGTCTGGCGCCAACCGATTTGCAGTCCCTGCTAATCGAGGTCAACCGCCGTCGCGCGGCGCGCCAGGCACCCGCGGACTTGCTCGACCAGTATCGGCGAAACCGGTTCGTCCAGCCCTCGCCGACGGATCCGCGCGCTTTCCTCGAGCTCGATCGCCTGGCGTTCTCCCTGGCAGCGCCGCCGTTCCAGCCGATCGAGCTCTCGCCGCTCGCTCCGCTGGGCGCGACGTCGGTCCTGACGACGGTCAGCCAGAACGTCGCGGTCGCGACGGCGCGCAACGTCGAGGTCGTGTCGGATTCGACCAATGTCCTGGCGTTGGAGTGCGCGCGCCGACGGCGGACCAGATCGCGGACGCGCTCGGGGGCGAGCGATCGGGTGAGGCTCTGCGCGAGCCACCGCCTGCTGCGCGCCCAGCGCTTCGCGGGGCCAAAGCAGCTCGCCCATTTTCGCGCCTTCGCGCTTTGCACGGCGGGCCGCGACGAGGGGAACGAGCGATTCGAGCTCGAGTCGCTCGCCGAGCAGCTCGAGTTCTACCTGCGCTTCCTGGCCGCCGGGCAAAGCGTCGGCTTTCCGATGAGCCAGCCGCGGATCGCAGTGACGGATCTGACCGGTCGCCTCCCCACCGCGCGGCTCCAACCCGCGGTGCTCGATCCCCTCGCGACCCGGTTCCCCGACGCGCGGCTCGGCTTCGATCCGGAGCGCGCGTCCGGTCGCGGCTACTACGAGACGCTGTGCTTCAAAGTCTACGCGACCGATCCCCGGGGCGTCGAGCACGAGCTGGCCGACGGCGGCTTCACCGACTGGACCCGCACCCTGCTCAGCGACCGCAAGGAGCGCTTGCTGATCAGCGGCATCGGCACCGAGCGGATCCGCGGCGTCTTCGGCGGTGAGGAGTGAAAGTGGGGGCAAGTGATGAGCGAGCAAGATGAGCGGCCAGTGATTGAAGAAAGCAGCGACAACGTCTTCGCGGACCTGGGCGTCCCGAATCCCGAAGAAGAGCTACTTAAAGCACAGCTGGCTCGCCAGGTGATCGCGATCATCACCCGACGCGGCCTGACGCAATCGGAAGCAGCGGCCCTCCTTGGCGTGCCCCAGCCCAATATTTCGGCGCTGATGAACGGACGGCTGAAGAGAATCTCGGTCGAGCGGCTGATCCGCTTTCTCAATTCCCTTGGCGGCGACGTCGAGATCGTCGTCAAGGCACCGACCGGCACCCGGGGCGAAGCGCGGGTGAGCGTCGGAACCTGAACGTCCTGGCATCGTGGGCCGCCGGAGGGGGGATAGTGGCCCAGCCTCCCGACAACTCGCGTCATGCGGAAAGCCACCCGATGCTGTTCATGCGCGAAGCTGCCCGGAGCATGTGTCGTTAGGTCCGGAAACCAGTCAGATCGAATCTGCTTCGGTGGCTTGGGGTATACTTGTGCCATGCTCAACACTCAATCAACCGACGTTCAGCGCATGCTCAAGCTTCTCCAGGCGCGGATCCAAGGGATTCTAGGCGACAATCTCGTTGGACTCTACCTGACCGGCTCGCTGGTGACTGGCGATTTCGACGAGCGCGTCAGCGACCTCGATCTGGTCACCGTGAGCTCGCTCGACCTGAATCGAGCGGAGCTCGACGCCCTGGCGAGAATGCACCGCGAGATCGCCGTCGCGGAGACGCGCTGGGACAATCGGATCGAGGTCGTCTATCTGACCAGCGAAGCCCTGCGAACCTATCGGACGCGGACCAGCACGATCGCCGTTACCAGCCCGGGCGAGCCGTTCCACACCAAGAACGCCGGGATCGATTGGCTGATCAACTGGTACGTCGTTCGGACCAAGGGGATGGCGCTCTTTGGCCCGACGCCGGAGACGCTGATCGAGCCGATTTCCCATGCCGAGCTGATCCACGCCGTCCGGAACAGCGCGTGCTGGTGGCGCGGCCGGGTCGAGAACCAGGAGCCCTGGGAGCGCAATGCTCAAGTCTACGCCATTCTGACGCTGTGCCGCGCGCTCTATACGTATGAGACCGACGACTATACGTCGAAAAGACGGGCCGCTTTATGGGCCGAGACGGCGATACCCGAGCTCGCCCCGGTGATTCGGCGCGCGCTCGTCTCCTGGCGCGACGATTGGTACCGGAAAGACCTGGACCACGCCGCGACGCTCGCCGAGACGACGCGCTTCGTCAACGCGGTCATCGATCGGATTATCGGAGGGGAAACGCGATGACTGCTTCCGATGTCGCCGTCGTCCACGCCTGGCACCAGGCGGTGAACGCTGGTGATCTCGACCGCGTCGTCGCCCTCTCGAGCGACGATATCGAAGTCGGCGGTCAACGCGGCGCGAATCGGGGCATCCAGGTGCTCCGTGAGTGGGTTGGCCGGGCCGGCATCCGGCTCGAGCCGCGACGGGTGTTCCACCGCGACCAGACGGTCGTCGTCGAGCAGGGCGCGGCGTGGCGCGCGCCGGAGACCGGTGAGGTCGCCGGCCAGCTCACGCCCGCCTCGGTCTTCGTGGTCCGCGACGGGCGGGTGACCAGCGTCATCCGCCACCCGGACCTCGCCTCGGCCCTGGCCGCGGCCGGACTTGGTGAAGCCGACGCGGTATAAACAACGCACACCCACGGACCGGGGCGCCCGCAGATCCGACGGAATGAAGGACCGAATGCCGATCCTCAAGCGCAAAGTCATTGCGTACATCACCCACGGAAATCGCCTGCTGCTTTTTACTCATCCGAACGCGCCCGAGGCCGGGATCCAGGTTCCGGCCGGCACGCTGGAGGACGGAGAAGAACCCGAGGCGGGCGTGCTGCGGGAGGCGATCGAGGAGACCGGTCTGACAACGCTCGCGGTGGTGTCGTTCCTGGAGGAACAGCGTCGTGACGTGGCGGATCTCGGCAAAGACGAGATTCACCACCGCTTCTTCTTTCACCTGCATTGCGAGGGCGAGCCTCCGGAGCGCTGGCGCCACGGCGAGACCAGTCCATCCGACGGAGGACCGCCAATCCCTTTCGACTTCTTCTGGGCGCGCCTGCCGGATGAGGTGCCAGCGCTCATTGCCGACCACGGCTTCCATCTCCCGGCGCTCTTGACATCTCTGGCGCGCTCCAAACTTGCCGTTTGGTGAGCGGCCCTCTCTGGAGGTCGACGATGCCTGATTCTTCGAGATCGGTTGGTCCTTTCGGCCACCACTGGGAAATCGGCAGGCCGCCGCGGTGACCGATGGCCCTCGGGTACCCGGCGACCAGGCCGTAATCAATCTCGAAGGCGATCTGGTCGCGCTTGACCCTCAGCGTCGCGATCTCCAGCCGCTCTACCAGACGTGGCTGAACGATGTCGCGGTGATGGCGCCGCTCGGCGCCGCGCTGCGTCCGGTGACCTCCGAAGCGGAAGATGCCACCTACGAGCAGACCAGCACGAACGCTCAGGGGGTGTGGTTCACCGTCTACGAGCGGGCCACGCCGCGTCCCATCGGGATCGCCGGTCTGCGCGACATCGACGATCGTCACCGCACCGCGGAGCTCGTCATCTTCCTCGGAGAGAAGGGGTGCTGGGGCAAAGGTTATGGAACCGAGACGACGCGGCTCATCCTGGATTTCGGATTTTCGGTCCTCGGGTTGGAGAACGTCATGCTCCGGGTCTACCGCTTCAACGAGCGAGCCATCCGGGCGTATCGACGCGCCGGCTTCCGTGAGATCGGGCGGCGCCGCGAAGCTTTCCGCCTGGCCGACCGCGCCTACGACGTTATCTTGATGGACTACCTTGCCACGGAGTTCGAGAGTCCTGTACTGCGCCGTGTCTTCGCTGGCGCGGCAGGAGCGACACCAGAGTCGGAGCGACGGTGAGCGAAGCGATTCAGGGCGGTCTGAGCCAATCGCCTTCGGCTACGATCGAAGGCACGTTGCGCTGTTGCTGGGGAATGTTCGCGAGGTGAATCCAGTGAGCAATCGCCAAGAATGGTTTGTGCTGCTGATTGGGGGGCCGTCGGGCATCGGCAAGTCGATGGTCGCGGCGCAAATCGCGCGGCGCCTCGGCGTTCCCTGGCTGATGGTCGATGACTTACGCCTTGCATTGGAGCGGAGTGGCGTTGCGATTCCAGACAGTCGCCGCGTCGAGTCGTTCGACGGTCCCGGCGGTCTCGTCACCGTCGGCGAGTTCATGGCGCCGTCAATTGAAGTGGTTATCGAGAACCACGTCGACCAGCGCATCCCGGTCGTGATCGAAGGCGATGGGATCCTTCCAGCGATCTTCGATCGTCCAGCAGTGCGCGCACGGGCCACGAGCGGCCGCATCCGGGCGGTTTTCCTCGGCGGGTCTGACGAAGACGCGCTGTACGCGAACCACCAGGCGCGCCGCGTTGGCCTCTTCAGTCGAGCACACGCCCACAAGAATTTCCTGTATGGGGAGTGGCTCAAGAAGGAAGCCGAGCGACATGTCCTTCCAACCGTTTCTGCACGCCCGTGGGATACACTCGCCGAGCGCATTCTCGCGGCAAACGGCCTGGCCTGCGATCCACTTCCACGTCGATAAAGAGCCGTCTTCTCGCGAAAAAGTGATGAAACCTTTTGCTTGAGCCAAGGATGCCAGATGCCGCGGCCCCGGCGAGTCCTCGCTGGCCAGCGCGCTCCGGGCCCATGATACAATGTCCATTCGCGAAAATGGCCGAGGGGAGCGGGCCGCCGATGGTGCCGACGACGATCTTCCTGGACGACGGCGGCGTGATGAACGACAACGCCTCGCGGGGGCCGCAGTGGCAGCGTCTGGTCGGCGAATACCTGGCGCCGCGCCTGGGTGGAGCGGCCGCCGACTGGGGGCGGGCGAACCTGGCCATCTTCGAGCCGCTCTATCAGCAGTACCTCGCGACGATGCACCGGAACCCGGACCTCGACGCGGCCGTTTACCGTGCCGAGGAGCATGACGCCTGGCTGCGGGGGATGTGCGACGAGGTGAGCGTCGCCGCGCCGGCCGACCGCGCGACGCGCGTCGCACTGGCCGAGGAGACCCACGCCTTCGTGACTCGACGGGTGCGCTCGACCTATCCTGGAGTCGTCGAGGCGATTCGCACGCTCCACGCCGCCGGCTACTGTCTGCACACCGCCTCGGGGGAGCATTCGCTCGATCTGGCCGGCTATCTGGAGGGTATGGGGGTTCGCGACTGTCTCGGCACGCTCTACGGCCCCGATCTGGTCCACGCGGTCAAAGACAGCCCAGCGTATTACCCACGGATCTTCACCCACGCCGACCTCGATCCGAGGCAGGCGCTCGTCGTCGACGACAGCGAGGCAGCCCTCGATCGAGCGGCGAGCGTCGGCGCCCAGACCGCCCTTTGCGGGCCAAAGCCGCCCCGTGCGCCGCGCCACCATTACATCAAAACGCTGGCCGACCTGCCGGACGTCCTGACGGGCGATCGCGGGGCGTTCGACCGGCCGTGAACACCCCGACGAGCGGATGAAACGGTCCGGATTGCCGGCTCGGTCGCCCAGGGTGAGGCAGACGCCGGGGCACGAGGTTACGGAAATTGCAATATCATCAGTTTACAATTAGAATCGAAAGCAATATCGCGAGTGGCGAGATTCGAGTGTGCGTGGCAGGGAGGTCACGTCGATGCGAACGTCAGTCAAGCCCTCGGTCGTTCGTGCTCTGACTGAGCTGGAGCAGGAGATGGCCGAGGCCCACCGTACCGCGGAGGCTGAGGCGATTCGCGAAGCCCTCGTGGTCCTGGTCCGTCCAGCGTGGGGCTGGCTCAGCACTGGCCAGGCTGCCGAGCGATTAGGAATGACCGACCAGGCAGGCTAAGCTGGCTGCGCGACGAGGACGACCGCCCGATCGTGTGGACCGCCATCGCCGCCGGCGTTCCAGGCACGCTCGTGACTGACAACCGACGGGACTTCCCTCTGGGCGAGGCTCGCAGTGGCGTTCTGATCCTGGGCAGTGCGCCGTTCCTGGAAAGACTTTACCAGACTTACCCCGAAGCTCCCGCCGCGATTGCCACCTACCTGGGGCACGAGCGGCACGCCGGCGGAGCAGTTGGACTTTGAAGTCCAATAGTGTCGGTCGTGGACGATCGAGTCCACGATGTTGGCTGAACCGTAGACTTGAGCGGAAGATTGCGGCAGGGTAGATTGGGTACGTTCGCCCGGAGTGTCGCATAATCGTCCAACCGACGTAGTCGTTCATTCATTCGGCCAGCGCGTCGAACCCCGTGCCGCGTTGCTTGCTCCGCAGCTCGGCGATCTCTTCGTCAGTCAGGCGCTCGTCGGTGCTAACCACGATGCACTCGACCAACCGTACGCGCAGGTTCCGAGTGGTCAACCATTCCCAGCGATCCCGAGAGGTGCGCGACCATTGGTGTGGTGATACGCGTCCCCACGGCCGAGTGACGTCTGCTCCAGCGTCGGGAAAATTCGGAGAAGCGTGCCTTCGGTGCTGGCGTGACCGAGATAGCCCAGGCCATCGGCAATCTCGCCGCGGAACTCTTCCGGGGTGTAGCAGTGAAGATCGAGCGCTTTCCGCCATCCACCCGCCGCGAGCCAGATCTCATCACGATCGAGGCACCGCCGAAAACGAGACTGATGGCGGAAGGTTGGAGACACCGCGACCAGATCATAGTCACTCTGGGTATGGCTACTCCCCCGCGCCCGCGACCCAATTGAGTGCCTTTTCCGTCGCTTGATGAGCCAGATTCGCCACGAGATCGTATCCCCGTGGCACAAGCAGCGTTTGGGCGAACTCAAGATCCCGCTCCGCTTGCCGCAAGAAACGCTCGCCCATCAACGCGGTGCGACGAAGACCTCGTGACTCACGCGCCCCCGACCCTCGTGCGCTATCCATACGCTGTCAGTCTACTCCGAGTGGTCTCCCTACGACCGACGAAACCACGACACGAGCTCCAGCAGCGACGAGATCTCCACGTCCGACTGAATGTCGGATGGGTTGGGGACGCGTCCGCGGTTCAGCCAGACCGAGGCGATCTCCGCCCGGCGGGCTCCCAACACGTCGCCCTGGAGAGAGTCGCCGACGTGGAGGATCTGGTCAGCGGTGCTGCCCGTCTGTTCGAGCGCGATCGCGAAGATCCGCGGATCGGGCTTCTCGACCCGGTGATCTTGCGCAAACACCAGGAATTGGAATCGGCCGCCGAGACCACACCGATCCGGAAACGAGTTGCCGCTGGAGAGCACGCCGAGGCGATAGCGCGCGCCAAGGGCGTCGAGGGTAGGAATCACGTCCGAATTCAACTCGATATCCGCGAAACGGTGGGCCAGATAGAACGCATTTTCGGCGATACTCATCATCGGACATCGCTCGGGTTGCGCAAGGTTTCCAGGTATTGGCTCAGTGGCGCTACTTGATCGGGGTTCCATCCTTCCGATGTGTCGATCACCCAGGGCTCTTCGTGGGGCCCGGCTGGTTCCAGCCAGCGCGCGATCCGAGCGAAGTGCTCCGGGGTGATCGCGAACTTTCCCTCCACGGTGACCCGTGCCGGGTCTCGCTCGCGTTCCCGTAAACGTTCGGCGATGACCGACGGATTCGCCGTCGTGACGACCAGGACGTAGCGGGCGGCGTGGTGACCGTCACGCCGCAGCCGTCGGTGGTTGAGGATGGGCGCGGTTAGCGGATGAGTTGGTCGACGCCAGCGACGATCTGGTCAACGTCGGCGGGCGAGGCCGTGCCGAGGGGTGGCCCGAGACGCTCGGTAGCCAGGGTACGGATTTGGGCAAGTTTGACCCACGACTCACGAGGCAAGGTGCCATTCGCAAGGCGGAAGGTAAGCGGATAAGGCGCTCGCTGGGGTTGGCTGGTAATCGCGAGGGTGATGACGGTGCCTGAGCGGACGTTGATCACGTCGTTGCTGATGATCAGCACCGGCCGTCGCCCACCTTGCTCGTGGCCCCGGACGGGATCGAGCTCGGCCCAGACAATCGCCCCGCGGCTCAATAAGGTGGCCATGGAACGTCCGCGGTGTAGTGCTCTTCGGCGATGGCCTTCTCTTCGGCGGGGTCGAGAAGGGCAGCCGCCTCCTCGAGACGACGGCGGCGGGCGGCACGGTCGACGCGCAAGTCTTCGAGATAGCGAGCGGCATTGGTCAGCTCCTCCGGCGCGAGCTGGTCGACGAGCTCGTGCAGGCGGGCGCGAGTATCGATCATCGGAAGCCTCCCACGGAACGAGTAACAC
>JBOGTX010001025.1:0-11222 GCA_050695695.1 Chloroflexota bacterium | reverse complement strand
GGTCGACGTCATGACGTCGACCGCGACGCCCAGGCGAGTGAGCGCCTCGGCGAGGAGCGCCGTGTAATCCGCGACGCCGCCACGCATCGGGGGGTACTCGCCGCTGATCAGCGTGACTCGCATGAGTCGCCCTTCATCCGCCCGCTCACGAGGTTTTCGCGCGGCGAACGCTGGATTCACCGCGAAGACGCCGCCATTGAAACCAGACGACCCGACGAAGATTCCCTACCCGCTCACGGCGCAGCTCGGGGCGGTGGCGGAGTGCCAATTTGAGCGACTCCTCGATCAGGTCGGCGGTCGTGTTGACCAGCAGATACAGCCGAAGCGCGCGCCCGACGCCCGGGCCGTAATGTTTCTCGAAATACCGGCACTTGCTCTCGTTGAAGGTCTGGGCCCGCCGGGCGAGGTTTTGCCCGCTGCTTCGTCCTTCGTGGTGAATCACCCGGGCAGTCGGCAAAAAGCTGATCGACCAACCATGGTTCCGAATCTCTCGGCAAAGGTCGAGCTCCTCGGAATACATGAAAAAGCGCTCGTCGAAGCCATCCACCGCCTCGATCGCTTCGCGCCGGGCCAGGAGACAGGCCCCGGTTAACCAATCGACCTCTTGAACTTCACCTGGCGACCGATCGCGCAGGTAAAAGCGTTGCAAGATCGGCGAGCGCGGCCACCAGCGCTGTACTAGCGTGCTCTCGACCAGCGCGGTCACCGGGGTCGGAAAGCGCCGACGCGAGGGCTGGATTCGACCGTCCGGGAAACTGAGCCGGGGTCCCACCACGCCGACCCGTGGGTTGGCTTCGAGGTAGGCGAGCATGACTGCCAGCGCGTCGGGCATCAGCTCGGCATCCGGGTTCAAGAAAAGGACGAATCGCCCGCTCGAGATCGCCAGCGCCTGATTGTTCGCCGCGGTGAATCCAAGGTTGCCATCGTTCGCGATCAACCGTACGCCGGGGAAGTCCCGACGAACCAGGTCGACCGTGCCGTCGAGCGATCCATTATCGACGACGATCGTCTCGAGATGACGGCCCGGCGCGGCACGCTCCAGCGACCCCAGGCAACGGTGGAGCAAATCGCGGGTGTTGTACGAGACGATGATGATCGAGGCATCATTCATGAGTGGAAATTGTATACCTCGCGGGTCGGGTTTCGTCAATGGCCAGACCGTCGGGGCGAGCGCTGGCCGTTGTCTTGCCGGGTCATGGGCCGGTAGGTATACTGGACCTATTCCCGGTCGGCATGCCCTGGGATGGGTCGCGCGTTCCGGGTTCTCCCCCAACGAACAGCTTCGGGAAGGTGAAGGGAATCATGTCTGAGCCATTGGTGTACTTGAATGGCGAATTCGTGTCCTACGAGGCGGCGCGCGTGCCGGTCGAGGATCGAGGGCTTCAATTCGCCGATGGGGTCTACGAGGTCGTGCGGTACTACGACGGATGCCCGTTTCGCATGCCGCAACACTTTGCTCGTCTGGTCCGCTCGGCGGCGGGCATCGAGCTGCCGCTGCCGCCGATCGAAGAGATTCGGCAAGCGATGGACGCTCTGGTCGAGCGACAAAAGCTGCAGGACGCCGCGGTCTACCTTCAAATCACCCGTGGACCGGCGCCCCGCGCCCACGGCCTGGTCCCCGACCCACGACCGACCGTCATCGCGATCGCCCGCGAGGCTCGCTCGGTCCGCCCTCGGCCAAGCCTGCGCGCGGTCACGGTGAGCGACGATCGCTGGGCGCGCTGCTACCTGAAAACGACCGCGCTGCTACCGAACGCGCTGGCCCGGGAACGCGCGCGCCGACTGGGGGCCGACGACGGCATCTTCGTCCGCGACGGCTTCGTGATGGAAGCGACCGCCTCGAACGTGTTCGTCGTCCAGAACGGGGTGCTGGCCACGCCGCCGCTCACGAACTATATCCTGGCCGGAATCACCCGCGAGGCCGTGATCGAGCTTGCCCATGGCGAAGGAATCTCCGTTTCGGAGGAGCCGATCTCCGCGCACCTCCTTTACCAGGCCGACGAGGCTTTCCTGACCGGGACCAACAGCGAGCTCGGACCAATCGTGGCGATCGATGGTCGGATGATTGGCGATGGCCGGCCCGGTCCAGTCTTCAACCGCATCCTTGCCGCGTTCGATGCCGCGGTGAGGCGCGTGCAACCCGCTGGCGCCCGGTTGAGCTAAGGTGGGTGGTGCCCGCGCGGCCATCCGTCCGGCGGACCTGGCCAATTCAGCGTCCACCTGGCTTCGCGGGCAACCCCGGCGACGGCTGGCGTTCCTTCGGGGGCTCGACGTCAAAGGGCCGTCGCGGCAGGTCGCCCGAGTTCTCCTGCGCGCCTGCCTCGAGACGCTCACGCCGGTGGTCGCGGTTTTCCTCGCGCCGCTGTTCTACTGGCGGGTGCTGACGCCCAACCCGAACGACGTGGCAACCTTCCCGCCCGGCGATTTTACCGACCTCAACTTTCCGTATCGAAAGTGGGTGGCCGAAGAGCTCGCCCGAGGCATGAACCCCTGGTGGAATCCGTACGTCTCGGCCGGGCATTCGGCGATTGGCGACATCCAGTTTCGGATCTTCTACCCCCTCGATACCTGGCTTGCTCGGTACCTCGGCGGTGGGTTCGACGTCCGAGCCCTCGAGATCGACGTCATCGGGCACGTCGCCCTGGCCGTGTTCTTTACCTATTTGCTTGCCCGTCGGCTCACCGGGAGCCGAACCGGCGGGATGGTCGCGGCGATCGTGTTCGGATTCGGAGGCTACCTTTCGGGATTTCCGGTTCAGCAAGTCAACCTGCTCGACGCCAGCGTGTGGCTCCCGCTGATCCTGCTGTGCATCGACGTGGGAGCCGACTTCAATCTGGTCACCGGATTCGTGATCGGGGCCGGCGCGCTTGGCCTCTCGGCCCTCGCGGGCCACCCCCAGACGCTGTTCTACGTTTGTCTGGCGTCCGGACTCTACCTGCTCTTCAAGGGCTGGAACCAGGGCCGGATTCGCTGGGCCGCGCTGCCCGGGCTCCCGATCCTTTTTCTTGGCGGTGGGGGGGTGGCCGCGACCGCGCTCGTGCCCGCCTACTTCCATCTTGGCCTGACTGACCGCACCGACGTCTCGTACGCGTTCAGCAGCACCGGCTTCGCGCTCCACGAGGCGTTGGGGCTCGTGCTGCCGGTGCAGTTCGGCGGGACGCCGCTCTACTGCGGCATTTTCACCTTGCTGCTGGTCGCGGTGGCGCTCGGCGCAAGGCGGGCCCGGGCAAACAAGCTCTTCTGGCTCGGTCTGGCGATCCTGAGCCTGGTGCTCTCGTTTGGTGGGGGCACCTTTTTACAGTCTGGCGCCTACCTGCTGCTTGGCAGCTTCAAATTTCGTCAATACGAGCGCATCGTCTTCCTGCTGAGCCTGTCGATCGCGATCCTGGCCGGGTACGGGGCAAGTGAGCTGACCCGGGGGCACGACCTTCGCGTTGGCTGGCTGCGGCGGGCGCTGGCTTGGGCGCTGGCGGCCCTCGGGGTGTTTTCCCTGCTCTGCGTCGTCCAGTCGGTCAGCGCGACCGGCGATGCCCAGGTCCGCTTGATCGACCTGGTCGATCGCGCGGTGTTCACGGCGGTGATCCTGGGGCTCGGCGCGGCGATCGTGTTGACCCGAGAGCGCCGGGCGCTGGGGCCAGGGCTGGCGGGGGTGATGGCCGTCGGGCTGGTTTGCCTCGATCTCTTTTCGACCAACTGGCAGGGGAACCTGCGGCCCGGCACGCCGGAGGACCTGCTTGCCCCGTCGCCAATCGTCGACTATTTGCAGAACTATACGGTCGGGTTGTATCGCATCGCGAGCGAGGGGCTGTTGCCCGGTGACGGCAACGCCGGCTCGCTTTTTCGCCTCCAGGACGTCGTCGGCAACAGTCCGCTGGAAACGCGCGACTACGCCGATTTCACCCAGCAGGTACCCGAGGCAACCCGCTGGCAGGTGCTCAACGTCCGTTACGTCATCACCAAACGCAAGATCGACGACCCGCGCCTTCAGCTCCTTCGCCAGGACGGTGACAAGAATCTCTACGAGCTGGCCCCGAAGCAGCTCCTTCCCCGCGCCTACATCGTTCACCAGACCGTGATCGCGCCCGATCACCAATTAGCGCTCGATCTGATGAAGAGCGTCGACCCTCGAACCACGGCGGTCATCGAATGGAAGGGGCCAGATCTGGGCAGCAATCAGCCGGACCAATCAAAAGTACACGTCACCGAGGATCAGGCTGACGAGGTTGCGATCAGCGCGGAGCTGCCATCGCCCGGCTTGCTGGTCGTGAGCGAGGTCGATTACCCGGGCTGGCACGCCTTCGTCGATGGTCGGGTGGCGCCGATCTATCGCGCCGACGGCATCATTCGCGCGGTCTACCTCACGGCCGGGCTCCATCAGGTACGCTTCGCGTTCGTTCCCCTCGGCCTCGCGGACGGAGAGCAGGCGAGCGCGCTCGTCTGGCGGGTGCTCGTCGACCTGGTCATCGTCGACCTCGTCGCCCACCTGGGGTGGATTGGGTTCTCGGTCGCCCGGCGGCGGGTCCGCCGGCCGTCGCGGCGGACCTGACGGGCTGACGGCCGGCGATTGCCCGTGCCGGGAGCCCGTGGTAGAATTGAGCGGCAGAGGTTTACCCGACGCATCATCCAGAATACGTGGGGAGGGCTACGTCGTGGATACCGGAACCTGGACCGTCAAAAAGGGTCTCGCCGAGATGTTGAAGGGCGGCGTGATCATGGACGTCGTCACCGCGGAGCACGCGCGCATCGCCGAGGAGGCAGGCGCCTGCGCGGTGATGGCGCTGGAGCGCGTGCCGGCTGACATTCGGGCGGCTGGCGGCGTGGCGCGCATGAGCGACCCCAAGCTGATTCGAGAGATCTGCGAATCAGTCACCATTCCGGTCATGGCGAAGTGTCGGATCGGCCACTTCGTCGAGGCGCAGATCCTGGAAGCGCTGAAAATCGACTACATCGACGAGTCCGAAGTGTTGACCCCGGCTGACGAATCACACCACATCAACAAGTATGAATTCAAAGTACCGTTCGTGTGCGGGGCGCGAAACCTTGGCGAGGCGCTCCGCCGGATCGGCGAAGGCGCGGCGATGATTCGGACGAAGGGCGAGGCCGGCACCGGCAACATCGTCGAGGCGGTGCGACACATGCGCACGGTCATGGACGAGGTCCGCAAGCTGCGTAACATGCCTGACGAAGAGCTGATGGCCGAGGCCAAGGAGCTTGGCGCTCCCTACGAGCTCGTGGCCGAAGTGCACCGGACCGGCAAGCTTCCGGTCGTCAACTTCGCCGCCGGGGGCGTGGCGACGCCGGCCGACGCGGCCTTGATGATGCAGTTGGGCGCGGACGGGGTGTTCGTCGGCTCCGGCGTTTTCAAGTCGTCCGATCCGGCGGCCCGAGCCCGCGCGATCGTCAAAGCTACGACCCATTACCAGGATCCGGAGATTCTGGCAGAGGTGTCGGCCGGGCTTGGCGAGCCAATGCGGGGAATCGAGATTGGGAGCATTCCGAAAGAAGAGCTCCTGGCGAAGCGAGGCTGGTAAGGTCGGTGAGAATCGGTGTTCTTGCGCTTCAGGGTGATTTCCGTGAGCACGTCCGGATGCTGCGCGCGATCGAGGTCGACGCACCGGAGGTGCGGCTTCCGCGCGATCTCGATCAGGTTGACGGGCTGATTATTCCCGGGGGCGAGAGCACGACGATCGGAAAGCTCCTGGTCGCCTTCGACCTGATGGATGAATTGCGCCAGCGGACCCGGGAAGGGTTTCCGGTGTACGGAACCTGTGCCGGGGCCATCGTGCTGGCCAACGAGATCGATGGCCAGGGAGTCGACCAGCCGCTGATCGGAACGCTCGACATCGGGATTCAGCGAAACGCGTTCGGGCGACAGGTCGATAGCTTCGAGGCCGATCTGGCCGTCCCAGTCCTGGGTGAAGCGCCGTTCCACGCGGTTTTCATTCGCGCCCCGATCATCGAGCGGGTGGGGTCGGGAGTCGAAGCGCTCGCGCGGCTCGACGACGGGACAGTGGTCGCGGTGCGGCAAGGAAACCTCGTCGCGACGGCGTTTCACCCCGAATTGACCGATGACGGACGATTCCACGAGTACTTTGCCGGACTGATCGAGAGGTGTCAATGAGGCGCCCCTCTTGCCTGACCTGATGATTCGGGCGCTCAGGCCCACCGACGCGCTCCTTTACGTCAAGTTTTGCCACGAGCACTCGCTGAAGGCAGAACATCGTGCCCCGGTGTGGCCGGGGGCGATGGCCGCCGTCGGAGCGTTCTTTGGCCGCTCGCTCTCCCTCGAGCCAGGGCGCGAGAGCTGGGTGCAGCTCGAGCACGGGCGGATCACCGGTCTGGTAACGGCAAAACGGCGCCAGGGCGCGGACGTCTGGGATGTGGACCAGCTGGTATATCTCCCAGCGACCGATGCCCCCAGAACCTGCGCCCGACTGCTGAGCCAGCTTTTGTCGGCAGCGAGCGACGAAGGCGTTCTGAAGGTCTTTCTGCGGCTCGAGTCGAGTAGCCCGGCGCTGGATTGGGCCCGTCAGGTTGGATTCGTCCAATATTCGGTCGAAACTGTCTACCTGATGCCCGAGGTTCCGTCGCCGGCTCACCCGCCCCGTCTCGACCGGATGCGGCCGCGCCGGCCGTCCGATCATCAGGCGCTCTTTCAGCTTTACTGCGGCGCGGTGCCGGTTCGGGTGCGCCAGGCCGAGGGAATGACCCTGCAAGAGTGGCGCTGGATCGACGGATGGTATCCCGATCCGATGGGGCTTCCGCCAGAACTCGCGATCCTGGGGAGAGGAGGCCGTCAAGACTTCGTGGTGGAAGACCTGCCCCGGTTGACTGCCTGGCTCCAGGTCGATCGTCGGCAGCGGCGCATGTGCGTCCTTGCCGAGTCCCCCGACCGAGTTGACGTCGATGCTCTGATTCGCTACGGTCTGAAGACCCTCGGCACCGGCCGCCGCGCCTATTGCGCGATTCGCGACTATCAGTCGAGTCTCGCCGGTCCGCTGGAGGAGATTGGGTTCGCGGCAATTGGCACGGATTCTCTGTTGACCCGCGCCCTGGCAACTCGCATTCCTGAACTGAAACTAGTACCAGTACGAGCATCTTAATGACATACCATACTCACACTCGAAGAACCGCGACCGTTCACGACGATTCACGACGCGCGAGCGCGCCGTTCTCTCGTCGCCTCGGCGCCATGTTCGACAGCCGACCGCCGCTCCCGACCATCCCGCCGCTACCGTCGACGGTCGTGGCCCAGCGGCAGATCACCGACAACATCGACGCGATCCTGCAGACGCTCCCGCCGCGGATCGTCGACCCGCTGCGAGACATCGAAGACCGAGACAATTTGCTCGAGGTCGTTCTCGACCTTGGGCGCACCCCCGAGGCTCGGTTCCCCGGTCGGGAGGTCGTGCTTTCCCGTCAGGACGTCTCCGGAGACGATCTCGACTTCGTCGTGGCCCGAATCGGCGAGTTTGGCGACGACAACCGGGCCGGCATCGAGCGAACGCTGCACCGAATCTCATGCATGCGGAACCGCAAAGGGCGAATCGTCGGCCTGACCTGCCGCATTGGTCGCGCGGTCTACGGCACGATCGCGATCGTCCAGGACATCATCCAATCTGGGCGCAGCACCCTGTTGCTCGGACGCCCAGGCGTCGGCAAGACGACCATGCTTCGCGAGGTTGCCCGGGTCCTGGCCGACGACATGAAGAAGCGCGTCATCATCGTCGACACATCCAATGAAATTGCCGGCGATGGCGACATCCCGCATCCGGGTATCGGCCACGCGCGACGGATGCAGGTGCCGACGCCCAACCTGCAGCATGCGGTGATGATCGAGGCCGTCGAGAACCACATGCCCGAGGTCATCATCATCGACGAGATCGGCACCGAGCTGGAAGCCCAGGCCGCCCGAACGATCGCCGAGCGCGGGGTTCAGCTCGTGGGAACCGCGCATGGAAACACGTTGGAGAACCTGATGCTGAATCCAACGCTTTCCGACCTGATCGGCGGTATTCAGAGCGTCACCCTTTCCGATGAAGAGGCGCGCCGACGGGGAACCCAAAAATCGATCCTCGAGCGCAAGGCTCCCCCGACGTTCGACTCGGTCGTCGAGATTCAGTCCTGGGATAAAGTCGCGGTCCACCGTGACGTGTCGATCATCGTCGACTCGATTCTGCGGGGGCAGCCGGCCGCGGCGGAGATTCGCTCGGTGGAGGCGACCGGAGAGATCAAAGTCGAGGCGACCATGACGCCTGTGGCCGAGCCCGAAAGGCCCCTTCCCGCGAGTGAGCCACGCGTCGCCCGAGCCGAGACGCCCGCGCGCGCGCCCCACCGGACCGCGCGAGTGTATGCCTACGGGGTCAGTCAGAAGCGCGTCGAGCAGGGCGCGCACGAGCTCCAGCTGCCGGTCGAATTGGTCAAGGACGTCCACCAGGCGAACGCGGTCATCACGCTGAAGAGCTACTATCGAAAGAAGCCGTCGACGATCCAGGAGGCGGAAGCCGCTGGTATTCCAGTCTACGTGCTCAAAAGCAACACGATGATCCAGGTGCAGCAATGTCTGGCCGGGCTCTTCGATCTGGACGTGCCGGGCGACCCGGTCACTGCCGCGATGGAAGAGACCCAGGACGCGATCGACCACGTCCTGACCCAGGAGCAGGACGTCGAGCTGACCCCGCAAAACGCTTACGTCCGCCGGCTTCAGCATCAAATGGCGGAACGGTATAACCTGAACTCGCGGAGCGAGGGGCGAGAGCCATACCGCCGGGTGCGGATCTACCGGGGGAACGGGGCGGTCTGAGCGGTGTTCATCACCTTCGAGGGGCCCGATGGGGCCGGAAAGACGACCCAGATCCGACGACTCGCCGCCGCCCTGCGAGCGGACGGCCAGCAGGTGGTAACGACCTACGAGCCCGGCGGGACGCCGCTGGGCGAGGCTATCCGATCGCTCCTCCTGACGCCAGCCAGCGCTCAGTCGATCGTGCCGCGCTCCGAGGTGCTGCTTTTCGCGGCGGCGCGCGCTCAGCTCGTGGACCTGGTGATCGGCCCGGCGCTGGCCCGCGGCGCGATCGTTCTGTGCGATCGCTTCAGCGATTCCACGATCGCCTATCAGGTGGGTGGCCGGGGACTACCGATCGAGGCAGTGCGCGAGCTACTCGGGTTCGCGACCGATCGCCTGACCCCTGACCTCACATTTCTGCTCGACATCGACGTGGCCGAAGGGCTCTCTCGCAAGCGCGGCGTGACGACCGACCGCCTCGAACGAGAGGAGATCTCGTTTCACCAGAGGGTCCGGCAGACTTATGTCACTTTAGCGGCGGCTGAGCCCGATCGAATCGAAATCCTGGATGCTCGCCGCTCGATCGACGAATTGGCATTGGCCATCAGTCAGCGGGTCGAGACCGCGAGGATAACCGGCCAGGGCGGACGCGCTCGGGGTCGAAGAATTCGGGAAGAGGAGATCTGACCGCGATGAAGCTCGTCTTCGCGATCGTTCACAGCGACGACGCTCCCGGTCTCTTGGATGCGCTGACTCGGCGGTCGTATCGCGCGACCCGCATCAACACCGCCGGGGGATTCCTGAAAGAGTCGAACGCGACGATCTTACTGGGTGTCCAGGATGAACAGGTTGACGAGGTGCTCGGGATCCTGCAAACCAATTGCCAGACCCGCACCCAATACGTCAATCCCCTGCCGCCGGTCATGGAGCCCGGTGAGTTCTACATGCCTTATCCCGTGGAAGTGCAGATCGGCGGCGCCACGGTCTTCGTGATGGACGTCGAGCAGGTCGTGCCGCTGTAAAACGCGGGCGTCACTCCCCGTCTCAGCCTTCGCGGATTTTCCGCAGCTCTTCGAACAGCTCGCGCTCGCGCGCGCTGAGCTTGGTCGGCAGGCTCACGCGCATCCTGGCGAAGAGATCCCCGGCGCCGCTGCCCGAGGACCGCGGCATGCCCTTGCCGGCCAGCCGGAACATCTGACCATTTTGAGTCTCGGCCGGGATCCGCAAGGCGACGCGCCCCTTGATCGCCGGGACCTGTACTTCCCCTCCGAGCACCGCCGTGGTGAGCGGCAAGCTGACGTCGCGGTAAAGGTCGTCTTCCTTGCGCTCGAACGCGCCGTGGGGCGCGACCGTCACCACCAGGTACAGATCGCCCTTCGAGCCGCCACCGGCGCCCGTTCCGCCCTCGCCGGCCAGGCGAATTCGCGAACCGGTCTTCACGCCCGGCGGTATCCGAACTTCGATTCGTCGCGCGGGGGCGCCGTTCAACGACGGCACTTCGAGCACGCGGGTGCCGCCGAAGTAGGCCTCCTCGAGACTGATGGTAATCTGGTGTTCGGCGTCTTCACCCGGCCGGGCACGGGTGCGCGTGCGGGTACCGGTCCCGGTCCGAGCGCCCCCAAAACCGGTTCGTCCTCCGAAGAGGTTCTCGAGAATATCCGAGAAATCGCCGCCGGACCCGAAATCGAAGTTGACGTCCGGCGGGGCCTGCGACCCGAAGCCGGCCCCTTCAAAGCCCGCCCGCGCCCGTTCGGCCTGTTCCCAGTTTAGTCCGAACTGATCGTACTTCTTTCGCTTCTCCGCGTCCGACAGTACGTCGTAGGCGGACTGGAGCTCCTTGAAACGCGCTTCCGCCGCCTTATCGCCGGGGTTCAAATCGGGGTGATACTTTCGAGCCAGCTTCCGATAGGCTGCTCGGATGTCTTTGTCGGTCGCCGCCCGGGGCACGCCCAGCACGCCGTAATAGTCCCGCGCCTTCGATTGTGCCATGGCTCGCCTCGTCCGTTCACTTCAAAGTCACTGGCGCGATCATATCACCCTTAGTGCATCATTGTCAAGATACATACCAAGGTGACACTACGACTAAAGGCCGACCGCAACGTCAATGGTCGGCCGGGTTGACTGCCGGCCGACCGGTCCGTTTCCCGGCGAGTGCTTGATTGACTCGGCGCGCTCGTTCCTCCGTCGATTGGGCGTCGAAGCCCGGATCGGTGGCACGAAGCGCCTCGACGACGTCTTCGAGTCGTTCGACAAATCGATTCGTCGCCTGCCTCAGCGCTTCCTCGGGGTCCACGTCGACGCGCCTGGCAAACGCCACCAGGTCGAAGAGCGCCTCGCCAAGCAATCGATTCGCGGCTTCGGGCGCCACGCGGTCCAGCCGACGGACGTCGGGTAGCCGGGTCGGCGCCTGCCAGCCGTAGCGCGCGGCGCGGCTTTGAAC
>JBOGTX010001024.1:0-10377 GCA_050695695.1 Chloroflexota bacterium | reverse complement strand
TGCCGGCGTCGGCCGCGCCGAGAATCGCCGTCAAGATCAAGTCGAACCAGAAGTAGGGATGGACGAGGCTGGGAATCTGCAAGCTGAGCTGGTAGGCGCCGACCGCCAGCCAGGGAAAGAGCGGGGGATATTCCACCCAGAACTGGAGGTCCGGATAATACCCCTGCGCGGACAACCCGGCCAGCTCGTGGTAATAGCGGAAGTCCGACCAGTCCGGCACACTGCTGCCGTAGCGGAGAAGAAACAGGGAGGTCAGCCGAAATCCGATCGCCAGGAGGATCAAGACGGACAATGATGGCGCGGCGATCGACCAGGGGCCGGCGCTCTGGCCGCTAGAGCCCGCTCCGCGCTCGACTCCGGCGTCGGCGACGCCGGCGCTTTCAGTACGCATTCCGGTCCGTGAAGATGACGAAGCAGGTCTTCATGAGGATCTTGACGTCGAGCCAGAGCGACCAGTTTTCGATGTACCACACGTCGAACGCGGTGCGTTCTTCGACCGACGTATTTCCACGGAGGCCATTGACCTGGGCCCAGCCGGTGATGCCAGCCTTCTCGCGATGACGATCGAAGTAGCGGGGAATGGTCCGTCGGAACTGTTCGACGAAGATTGGGCGCTCGGGCCGCGGGCCAACCAGGCTCATGTCGCCAACCAGCACATTGATCAACTGCGGCAGCTCATCCAAGGAGTGGCGGCGCAAAAAGGCGCCAAAGCGCGTTCGGCGCGGATCGTCTTTCGTCGCCCAGACCGCGCCAGTCTCTTTTTCAGCGTCCGGTCGCATCGTTCGGAACTTGATCATGGGAAACGGATGCCCATCGAGACCGACGCGCTCCTGGATCAGGAAGACCGGCCCATCGGGCGAGGTGAGCTTGACAATGGCCGCCAGGAGCAGGAGAAACGGCGACAACACCACCAGCAGGGCCGCGCTGACCGCGACGTCCAGCGCACGCTTGATCGCGAGGTTCCAGCCGCGAAGCGCGACGTCTTTCACACTGACCAGCGGCAGGCCGTTGAGATCGCCGATGTTCACCCCCGAGGTCATGAACTGAAACAGATCGGGGAACACCCGAATGTTCACCCTCTCGTTATTGCACTGGGTCACCACGTCGAGCAGGCGACCCGACGAAAGAGTCGGAATGGCGATGACCACATCGTGAATCTGGTGGGCACGCACGACGTCGCCGATCGACTCTAGCGTGCCGAGAACCGGCAATCCGTGGGCAACCGAAGCTCCGGGCGCCTCGGCGACGAAGCCCACCGGCCGATAACCAATACCCGGTGAGTGGCGCACGCGCTCCAACACCATGTGGGCAGGCTCGCCGGTACCGGCGATCAACAGTCGCTCCGCTCCGATTCCTCGGCGTCGCAGGGCGATCTGAACTCGCTGCGCCACGAAGCGCCCGGCCGAGACGTCGACGATCGTCAGCCCCCAGGCCATCGCCACCATCAACCGGGACGAGCTGGCATCGGGCCACATCACCGCGCTGGAGACCATCGCGATCGCGGCGGCGACCGACATACTCGTGAAAATCGAATAGCAGTGATCGGCCCAGGTGATCGAGCGGCGGGGCCGATACAGGCCATTCGCCGCGAGAACCGGAATCGTGGCCAGCAGGAGGATCGTCAGATAACCCAGGTAGTTCCGAAACGGGTGGAACTCCTCGTACGGGAAGACACCACTCTCGAACCGCAAGAAGTAAGCAAACCCAATCGCCCCCATCACCGCGATGAGGTCGAGGACCATCAGCGCCAGAGTTTGGTAAACGACGGACGTCCGCGACATCAAACTTCCTCGTCCGTGGGCCGGCCGTCAGGGCCGGTCTCCAGACCGCCAGGGTCCGACTCAGGTTTCCTGGCCGGATGGGCTGGCCCGCGGCCACCTCCGGCTCAGGGCGATGGCCAGTCCCGCTCGCCAATAGATCGCACCGACAATCAACCAGCGGACTGGCCAGGCGGTCTGGCGCGCGTAATGCTTTTGAAAGAAGATCAGCATCGCCTGATAAAACGCGATCAGCGATCGAACGTTTCGCTGCCGGCTGCTCGCGCGCTTATGGTGAAAAACGCTGGTTTGTCCATTGTACAGAACCTTCCAGCCGGCCATTTTGATCCGAAGGGCCCAGTCCAAGTCCTCGCCGTACATGAAAAACAACTCGTCAAGCGGGCCAACCGCTCGCACGACGTCGCCGCGCACCAGCATGAAAGCCCCGACGACTGAATCGACTTCCGCGACGGCGTCCGGGTCAAGAAAGGTGAGATTGTAGCGACCGAAGCGCCGACTTCGCGGAAAGAGACCGCTCAGCCCGGCCAGGCGGTAGAACGAGACGGCCGGGGTCGGGAAGCTGCGCCGACAGGCAAGATCGAGCGAGCCATCGGATTGCAGGAGTTTCGGGCCGGCCGCCCCTGCCTCGGGATGCGCGTCCATGAAGGTCACCATCTCGGCCAGCGCGGCCGGCGGCAGCTCGGTATCGGGATTCAACAGCAAGATGTACCGGGGGGCGTCATCGGCCGGCAAGCCCAGGATCTCCGCCAGCGCCAGGTTGTTGGCCCGGGAGAAGCCGGCGTTCCAACCGGTCTTGCGGAAGTTCACCTCGGGAAACTCCGCGCGTACCATCGCTTCGCTGCCATCACGCGATCCGTTGTCCACGACCCACACCGCGACCGGAGTGTCGAGGCGCGATCGCTCGATCGATCGCAAGCACGTCCGCAGGAAGTCTCGGACGTTGTAACTGACGATCACGATGGCCAGGTCAGCCACCCTTTGCCTCCCGTCGGATTCGCCACCAGACCCCAACCGGATAGCCGATCATCTTGGCAAGGTCGCCGAGGAAACGGAGCCCCGGCACCAACAGCCAGACGACGACCTCGCTCCGGCCAGGCCGCGGGTCATCGTCGCCGGACGGGCCGCCCTCCGCCCAGTTCGGGAAAGGGCGGGTGATTGGCCGGTGCGACAAGCGCCGGTACGGCCGATACAGGTACAGGCCAGCCCCTCCGATCAACGCCAGCCAGGTCGGTTTATACCAGAATCCCGCGATCAAGACAAGCGGGCTAACCAGATAGGTGAGGTAGCGAATCAGGTGCCGGCGCGGCCAGAGATTCGCCTTTCCGTCTCCCCGGGCGTAACGGTAGTACTGTCGAAAGAACGCGCCCGCGGACGTTCGCGGGCGGAAGTAGGCGATCGCGTCGGGCGCCCAGGCGAACCGGCAGCCCGCTTTCCGCAATGCCAGGTCGAAAACGACGTCTTCGCAGTAGTCCAGCCATTCGGGGTAGCCATTGACTGCTTGCCAGGCGCCGCGACGGAAGGCGATCGAGCGCGACGACGGGACGAAGCGCGTCGGGTCGACCTCGGTCACGTCGGGGAGGGTCGTCGCGCCAAGGGCGCGCTCGAACCGGCTCCGGGGGTCCGCGACAAAGAAGCCCATGCTGACGGCCGCGCCCGCCTCACAGGGTCGGACGATCCGCTCGAGCCAGCCCGGGACCAGGCGCACGCCCGCGTCGGTGCAGGCGATGACGTCGCCGGTCGCCGCTTCGATCGCGCGATTCCGACCGGCCGCGATGTTCACTCCCGGGCATTCGAGCAGCCGAATCGGCCAATCATCCCGCTCCCACCGTCGGATCAGCTCGACCGTCCGATCGGTCGACCCGCCGTCGACGATCACGATCTCATCGGGCCGGCGGGTTTGGGCCCGGAGCGTCTCGAGGAGGCCGCCAATCGTTCGCTCTTCATTTCGGACAGTGACGACCACCGACACTTTCATGGATGGCTATTCCGGGCAAATTGCCGGTGGAGGCCGTCGCCACACCGTCAATCCGAATACCACGAGCCCGATCGCTCCGAGGAGCACGCTGAGATAGAGATTTTCCTGCGGGGAGAAAGCGTCGGCGACGATGCCGTCGATCCCTACCCGTCCGGAGAGGGCCCGAATTTGAACGTGATGGACCCCTGGCCCCAAACCAGCCGCGATCGGTCGCCTCACCTGCCACCGCTCGACCGAGCCGTGTAAATCGAGGATCGCCTGCCCGTGCTCGATCGGCAGTTGGTTCGCGGCGAATGGCAGACCGTCGATCGTCACCGCGAGCTTCCCCCAGCCGGGTCCGGTCGGGACGACGAGGTCCAGCCAATTCGCGTTCAGGTCGAAGCTGACCTCGGATCCGTTCGTCGCCGCCTCCTTCAGATGGCCAAGACTGGCGCGGGGATCGGAGACGTCCTCCCAGCCCGGGCTCCAGGCCAGCGCCCAGTCGTCCTCTTGATGATACCCGCGGTAGAGGACCGGCGTCGACGTCATCAGTCGCTGCAGTGCGAAGTAGATCGGCTCGGCTTGCCAGTCGACGCTCACCATATCGAAATAGTACTGCTGGGTGTTCGCGTCGGAAGGATGGACCATTCGGAAATGCCAGACCGCCATCAGCCCCATCCAGGGCCACTGCTCGGCGGCGCGCTGGTACGCGCTGACGGTGTAGGCGGCCTGGAGCGCCCGGCTGACGCTTCCCCAGAGCGGCGTCTCCTTGGGATGGGTCTCCGACCAATTCGACGGCAGCGAGTTCCAGCCGATCTCGGAGGCCCAGATCGGCTTTCCCGCATCCCCGTTGCGCACCATGATCTCGCGCAGGAGCACCGGTCGGGCAAAATTCACGTCGTTCGTCTGCTGGAGCCGCCAGTCGTTCGGACCATCGCGCAGACCGTAGGCATTGGCCGACATCACGTCGAAGGAACGGCCGGCGCCAGCTTCGTACATCTTTTGAAGAAACGACGTATCCGGCATCGCCTGGCTATCGTTCTGGATCGTCGGTGCCAGAGCGGCAGCGAGGATGACGACGCTCGGGTCGACCTCCTTGGCGCGCGTGTCAGCGATCCGGAGCAGACGGGCGTACTCGGCCGGATCCGGCGCCTGCCCGCCCCACTCTGATGCCAGATTCGGCTCGTTCCAGATCTGGTAGTCGTGGACCCGTCCTTTGTACCGCCTGACCACCGCCGCGACGAAGTCGCCGTAGTCCTCGTCGAACTCGGGGGGTGTCTTCTCGGGGGCGGGAAGGGTCCGGGCATCGGGCGGTCGCGCCCAGGACGGCGTCGTATCGATCCGGAAGATGACGTTGAGGTGTCGCTGCTGGGCAAGGTCGACGATCCGATCATAATTCGCCCACGAGCTCTTGCCCGGGACCTTCTGATCCTGGTACTCGCCCTTGTTCGGACGCTCGACGTCGCTCCAGAGCAGCTCCTGCTTGATGGTTCGGAACCCGGCCGCCTTGACCAGATCGAGCGTCCGCGCGACATTCGCCGTTTGAACTTCCTGGTCCAGGAAGACGTTCACGGCATACGGCGACAGGCTGTCGTTGGCGATCGGCACGAGATCGTCGGTCTGGGTCGGACGGGCCATAGCCAGGGTATAAATCGCGAGAATCTCATTCTTGGTGCGGACGCCAAGCAAGTCGGCGAAAAAGTGACGCGCCGATCCACCGGCCAGGACGGCGACGCCGGCGACCAGCAGCGCGGCCACCACGATCCCCAACGGCAGGTGACCGATCCGTCGCGACGGGGGCTTACCGGCTTCCCTGGGCACCGGTCAGTTCTTCGTAAAAGTGATCGAGGCGCGGCGCGACCGCCTGCCAGTCGTACTGCTCGCAGGCGAGCCGCCGTGAGTTTTCGCCGAGCGCGTTCCGCAGCGCCGGATCTCGCAATGCCGCGACGATCTTCGCCGCGAACTCGGACGCGCGATCGGCCCGTAGATAGTTGACGCCATCGACCGCGTCCACCCCGGCCATCCCCAGGGAGGTCGAGACGACCGGAACCCCCATCGCCATCGCCTGGAGCACCTTCAGCCGCACCCCGCTTCCCATCCGCATCGGCACCGCCAGCAGGTCCGAGCGATCGAACCACGGGCGCTCGTCCGGAACCGCACCGACGATCTCGACCCCCGGAACCTGGGCAAGGACCTGGCCGGCGCGGCCAAGGTCGCGCCCGACGATGAGCAGTCGGGCGTGGGGAATCGCGGCGCGAACCGCCGGCCAGATCTCGAAGCAAAGCCAGTTGATCGCGTCGACATTCGGGCGGTAATCGAGCTTCCCGATGAAGAGAACGGTCGCGCCGTCACCCTTGCGCTCCCCGGCGAAGTAGTGCGTCGTGTCGACGCCATTTGGAACAACGCAGGCGCGAAGCCGCGGATACAACGCGCGGAGCGACTGTTCATCCGACGTCGAGACCATGACGACGCCGTGCACCGAGCGACAGGCGTTTTGCTCGTACTGGCGAAGCCGGCGCGCCTGGATGAGCGAGTAAAGCGCGGGCAGCCAGGCGCGGGCCCTCAGGCTAACCTTCCAGGCGGTGTGCTGGAGACTATACTCGGCGTTGTGTTCGTCCAGCACGACGACCGGGCCGATACCGCGCCGCCCGGCGCAGGCGCCAGCCCAGAGACCGAACATCTCCAGTCCCTCGATTTGCACCAGATCGAAAATCGACTGCTCGAGCGTGCTTCGGAGGCTCGCGATCAAGTCCGGCGACCACAGGCGGCGCACCAGGTCGGGCTGGCGCGACGTTCCCAGCGCCACCAGGCGGCGCAACGGCGAGCGCTGGGGCGGCGCCACGACCTGGACCCTCCGCGCGTACTCCTGCAGGACCCGCGTGACGCCGAGGTCCGACGGATTCCCGAATGCCACGAGTGAGACCTCGTGGCGCCGGCTCAGCCACTTCAGGAGATAGAGGTTCCGCAGCGCCGCCCCGTGATCCGCGGGATACGGCGTATGGGGAGCGAGCATCAGGATGCGCATGCCGCTGCCTGTCGATAAACGTCATTGGTGCGCTGGGCCACCGACGCCCAGTCAAACCGCGCGGCGCGTTGACGACCGCGTTCGCCGAGCGCGCGCCGCAGGCCGGCGTCGTCCCAGAGGCGCTCCAGCGCGCCCGAGATGGCATCGACGTCGGCGGCGGGGACCGAGAGTCCGGCTTCCCCGACAATCTCGGGCAGCGAGCCGGCATCGGAGACCAGGCAGGCGCGCCCGCAGGCCATCGCCTCGAGGGCGGGAAGCCCAAACCCCTCGTAGATCGACACCAGGACGAGGGCAAGTGTCGCGTTATACAGCGCGATCAGCCCCTCCTGGTCGACCGCCCCGAGAAAGCGCACCGCGTCACCCAGGGGACGCGCCAGCTCCTCGAGATCGTCGGCCAGCCAGCCTGGCCTGCCCGCCAACACCAGCGTCGGCCCGGCCTCGCCAACCCGCTGGCGAAACTTCGCGAAGGCTCCGATCAGCCGCCGCAGGTTCTTGCGTGGCTCCAGCGTTCCAACGAACAGGAAGTAGGGTCGGCGAAGCCCGAATCGCCGGGCGACGTCAACCGCGGCGGCCGAAGGATCGGCTGGCACGAACGCTGGCGTCACTCCCTCCGGAATCACGGTCACCCGCTCCGGCGCGGCCGGCGTCAGCTCGAGCAAGTCACGTCGGGTCGCCTCCGACACCGCGATAATCCGTTCGGCTTCGCCAACCGCGCGGTGGATCTGACCATAATAGCGGTGAGCCTCGGCGGTGAGCAAGTTCGGGAACCGTAAGAATGCCAGGTCGTGGACGGTCATCACGCGGGCCCAGCGTCGGCCGAGGCGCGCGGGCGGGATGAAGTCCGGGCTGTGGACCACCTCGACCGAAAGCGCCGCCAGCTCGAGCCCGAGCGTCCAACGTTCCAGCCGGTGGTGACAGGGAGTCCAGACGATCCGGCGGCGCGTGCCGCCCAGCCAATCGAGATCGCGGTCACGACGACTTGCCAGGACGAGGACATCGTCCACGCTGCCCGCTTGCCGGAGTCCGCGAAGGATCCCTCGAATGTAGGTTGCCGTCCCGGCTCGCTGGTAGGCCAGCAGGCGGGCATCAATGGCCACTCGCACCATGGAGCACTCGGCGGCCCATCTCTCGTCGTGGGCCGAACCGCGGCGATTATAGCACGACAGGACACACGGCGGATGCACGTTGCTGTTCCCGGGGTGCCGTGTTATAGTCATGAACAGTCGGGCGATCGTTCAACGATGAGTAGGGCGATCGCCTTTTCTGTCGCGACGTGTCAGCAGTAGCTCAGCTGGAAGAACACCATGTCGGTTGTTGCCCGTTCGCGCCAGGCAGTGTCGGACGATGCCCGGAGGATGGCTGTGAGCGATCTCGTCGCCGCCGTTGCGAACGACCGCGAGCACGGCGCGTCCTGGTTGGCGCGGGAGGCGCTGCGCGTCGCCGGCCAGTGCGCCGAGCGCTCGACGGCGACGACGCCGAGCGACCTGGCGCGCGAGGTCAGCGCCTGCGCGGTCGCGCTGATCGAGGCGCGGCCGGGTCTGGCGCCGGTCCGGTTCTGGATCGAATGGCTGCTTCGGGATCTGGGCACCGCCGCCGAGACCCACCTGAACGCTCCGGAGCTGCGCGCGGCCGTTGGGACGCTGGTCGAATCGCTGATTGCCGAGGGCGACCGGATGGCGCGGTCAACCGTCGAGCACGCTGCCGCGCGGCTGGCCCCGGAGAGCGTCGTCGCCACCGCCAGCTACAGCGAGACGGTGCGCGGAGCGTGCCGCTTGGGATACCAACGGGGCGCGCTCCGGCGCGTGCTCGTCGCCGAATCGGTCGCCTCGACCGGCCACGGCTACGGTCAGAAGCTGGCGACCGCCCTTCGCCAGGATGGGATTCCGGTCGACGTCGTCGCCGACGATGTGATCGTTCAGCGCGCGTCCGAGGCGACGGTCGTCTGGCTCGGCGCCGATGCCGTCTTCTCGGACGGCTCGATCCTGAACGGGACTCCCAGTCTCGATCTCGCCGAGGCCGCCCACCGGGCGGGGCGTCCGGTGGAGATCATCTGCGAGTCCGCGAAGGTCGACAACTGGACCATCCCCGAGCGGGTGGTCGCGCCGCTCGGCTTCGACCGAATCCCGGCGGCGCTGATCTCGACGGTGATTACCGAGCGCGGGGACTGGCGGCCCGATGGCGGTGGCGAACCGGCCCGCGATCAGTCTGCTACCTCTCCGCCGATGGCGGCTCCGGCCACCTCCGCTGGCGTGGAGGCGGTCGGGCGACGGGACGATGCCGCCGCGACTCTGGTTGCCCGGATCGCCGAGCTTCTGCTCGCCCGAAAAGAGACCATCGCGGTCGCCGAGTCCGCGGCGGGCGGGCGAATCTGCGACCTCCTGACCGATCGCCCCGGAAGCTCAACCTGGTTCGCCGGGGGATTGCTCGTCTACTCGAACGCCAGCAAGCAACAGATCGCCGGGCTTTCGCTCGACACGCTTGCCGAATTTGGCGTCGTCAGCGTCCAGACTGCCGAGGCGCTGGCGGAATCCGTACGAAAGCTCTTCGGCACGACCTGGGGTATCGGCGAGACCGGCGTCGCCGGGCCTCAGGGCGGCCGGCGCTCGACCAAGCCGGCCGGCCTCGCCCACCTCGCCGTCGTCGGTCCGAACAACTCCCGCCAGACGATCGAGCTGAACACCGGTTTCGACAGTCGCGCCGACAATAAGTGGGCGTTCGCGATCGCGGCGTTGACGCTTTTGGTCGAGGAACTGGAGAAGCAACGATGAGGGGTTCGTTCGACCTGAGTGGCAAGGTCGCGGTGATCAGTGGCGCCAGCCGGGGGATCGGCCGCGCCATCGCCCTGGCGCTCGCCGAGGCCGGCGCCGACGTCGCGCTGGTGGCCCGGTCGGTCACGGCGCTCGACGTGGTGGCCGACGAAGCCCGAGCGCTCGGTCGGCGCGCCCTGGTGATTCCAACCGACGTGACGCGAGTGGATCAGGTTCGCGGCATGGTCGATCGCGCGGTCGACAAGCTTGGCCGGATCGACATTCTGGTCAACGCGGCGGTGGTTGGCCACCGCAAGCCATCGATCGAGCTGACCGAAACCGAATTCGATCAGGTATATGCCGCGAACATCAAGGCGGTGACGTTCGGCTGCGCGGCGGCCGGTCGCCACTTCGTCGAGCAGCGCTCCGGCAAGATCATCAACGTCGCGTCGCTGACCACGACCCTTGGCCTCCCCGGTCGCGCGCTCTACGGCTCGACCAAAGGCGCGGTCGGCCAGCTCACTCGCGCCCTCGCCGTCGAGTGGGGGCCATCCGGCGTGTGCGTCAACGCCATCGCCCCCGGCTGGATCGACACCGTTCTGGCGCGACCGGTGCTGCAAAATCCCGAATTTCGGGCCGGCCTCGTCAACCGAACGCCGCTGGGGCGCGTCGGCGAGCCCGAGGACATGGGCGGCGCCGCGGTCTTCCTGGCTTCCTCGGCCTCCGACTTCGTCACCGGCCAGATCCTCTACGTCGACGGCGGTTTCATCTCGGCGTGAGAGTCCCCGGTGGCGACCCGGCGTCGAGAAGACACTCGCCGCGAAGAACGTTTGGACCACGAATGGCACGAAAGGCCACGAAAAAGCGCGAAAG
>JBOGTX010001023.1:0-4803 GCA_050695695.1 Chloroflexota bacterium | reverse complement strand
ACGGCCTCACCCCCTGCCCCTCTCCATTTCCATGGAAATGGAGAGGGGAGGCAGACGCGCTCGACGCGCCTCCCGGTTCCCCTTCTCCATTTGGGAGCAAATGGAGAAGGGGCGAGGGGATGAGGCCGTCTCCTCGTTACCCCCGTAGCACCCACTTCTCCAGCGCTTCCGCGACCCCGTCGTTCCGATTGTCGGCAACCACGTCACGTGCCACCGCCTTGACCGACGCGATCGCGTTGCCCATCGCCACGCCAACTCCGGCTTTCGTCAGCATGTCCACGTCGTTCTCGAAATCGCCAATCGCCAGCGTCGCCTCGCGTGGCAGGCCGGATTGCTCGGCCAGCCAGAGCAAGGCGTTACCCTTCGAGATGTTCGGCGCGGTCAACCCGAGGACGTCCGTTCGGTAGCCGGCGCTGGAAGGGGTCCAGCGAACCGCCTGCAGGCAGGTCACCCGACGCGCGGCCTCGGCCAGGCGATCGATCGCCGACTGCCCGCCCATGCCGGCGACGCTTGCTACGCGGGCGACTCCGGGCAACTGCTCGACCGGAAGTCGGCAGACCTCGCCGCGCTGGCCAAGAAAGCCCGCGGTTTCCGGATTATCCAGCTCGACCGGGCTCACGAAAATCCGCCCGCCGCCGGAGGGCGACTCGAAGAGCACCGGCGGCAACCCGGCGCCACGAACCAGCTCGATCGCCTGGCGACCGAGCGAGGAATCCAGCGTCCTCTCGTAGCGGACCGACGCCGACTCCAGGTCGTAGACCACCGCGCCATCCATGAGGATCAGCGTCGAGATGCCGAGCCGTCGGGCGATCGGGCCGGCGGTCGGCACGCGCCGACCGGTCGCCAGGACGACCTGGCAACCGGTGGCGAGCGTGTCCTTGACCGCCGCCGCGACCCGCGGACGCAGCGTCCCCTCGGGATCGAGCAGAGTCCCGTCGACGTCGATCGCGACCAGGCGGATGGTCGGCGGCACTTACCGACTCTGGGCCTGTTGCAGCGCGCGGGAGATCCGTCCCAGGCGCTGATCGCGCTCCTTCACGAAGCGCTCGAGGCCGGCGAGAATCCAGTGGGGCGACAGGTGCGCCTCCTCGATGACCTCACCCAGATTGCCGCCGGTTCGCCAGCGATTGTCGAAGTCGGACGACAGGGTGTACTCCTCGGCGACCTTGTTGCTCAGCCAGTCGTGCATCGTTCGGCGCGCGCCGTTGGTAATGCACATCGAGTCGAGCCAGTCGGCCTCCGATGCGACCTCGTTCCGGTACTCCTCCGATTGCAGCCGGAACAGCTCCGGACTGACCGCGGCGACCACCTTCACGTTCAATCCGCGCTGATCGAGCTCCGGGAACAGCTTCACCAGGTTGAACGTCGACATCGTCCCCAGGACGAACACCGTGCCCATCGGCTTTTGGTCGGGACGGTATGGCCGGAGCACGTAGGCGCCCCGCGCCGCCGCGAAGTGCGATGGCATGCCAAGCGCCGCCCGGTCGGGAATCTGGATCGGCGGTCGAGTCAGGTGAATTGCCACGATCGGCGCGTCCTGCCGAAGGGCCGCCGCCAGCAGCACCGGCACCTCGTTATGCTCCCAGGGGTACAGGTTGATCGTCCGCCCCTCCGGGAACAACTGGGTGACCGCCGGCGCGAAGACGCCGAAGTGGGTGCGCGAATCATCGGCCGTCTCGGGCCCGGAGTGACCGGCGACCCAGATCACCTTACCAACCTTGATCTGCGAGTCCTGGGCCAACTGGCTGAACAGCCGCAACGGTCCGTATTTCAAATAGCTGAACGAGCCGTAAGTCGAGCAGGCGCCGTAGAAACCGTCGAACTCCTCGAACGGCTTCGGTGAAAGGTTCACCGTCGCGATGCCGGCGCTGATCCCGGCGTTGGTGAACTCGGTAATCTCCTGGGGCAAGAGCGCGCCGTCGTGGTTCGTGTTGCGGTCCCAGCGGCCCCAGCCCTTGGTCTCGCCGAATCCGTGGGCGAAGCCGGCGATGTTGGTCGACTCGGCAAGGTCGGCCGAGCAGGCGATCACCAGCGGCCGACCGTAATACCGGCGACCGAAGGAGTTGACCCAGGCGCCCCACTTGGCCAGCGCCGCGCGGTTGGGCGCGCTGCTGCCCGGGGCGACGAACATCTCCTTCGGATACTTCTCGAAGTCGAAAAGTCGCTCGTCCTGCCAGGGATTCTTGCTTGTCTCCAGCTTGAACTCGGAAATCTCGGCCGGAACGCTGTCGCCGATCTCGGTCAAGCGGTTAGCGAGGTACTCGCACAGGTCGCGGTCCTCGCGCATCGTCTCGGCGACCGCCTTCAGGTTCGCGAGGCACTGCTCCTGAATCGCTTCTTCGGTCGTCGGCACGGGCTCGCCCATGCCGACCCAGCGCGTGCCGTACTTGTCGGCGAACTGCTTCCGAAGCTCCCAGAACAGCTCGCTGTTCATCTTGTGGGGAGCGCCGTGCGACTTGTAGTCGTAGACCAGGTAATCGCGACCCTTGCGCGTCTTGAACCAGGTCATGCTGGGCACGTGCGCGTTGTTGTCGGTCAGGTGCGTCTCGAGCAGCGCCCGCGTCACCGGTCCGAACTCGCTACCGTCCTCGGTACCGAAGACGCGCCATCCGTAGGGCGCGAACCACGACTCTGGCGTGCCGTTGACCACCGTGCTCGCCGCGAAGTCGTCGATCCCGTAATCATTCCAGTCGACCAGGTAATAGAGGTTGTCCAGGCCGAGACCCCAGGCGGAGTTTTTCGTTTCGTGGGCCGCGCCCGGCGTCAGGCCGCCCTCGCCCTCGACGGTGAAGACCTTGACGCCCTCGGCACCCGCCCGCTTGAGGGCCATCGCCTCGCCGGCCGAAGGCGGCGAGCCGTGGCCGGACGGTCCGGTGTTGGCCTTCAAGAACAGGGTCTTGCCCTCGCTCTCGGCGTGGCCGGCCAGACCATGATTGCGCCGCAGCCGAGACAGATCCGCCCAGGTCAACTGGAGCTCCGACGCGTTTGGCACGACGTAGCGGTCGTCGCCGGTCCAGTCGTGCATCGCCCGGAGCGACTCGTTGAGGCAGGCGAAGGTCGCGTAGATCAACGGGACGCAGTGTCCCGCCGACAAAATGAAGCGGTCGCCAAACCGCTTCTCCGGATGACGAATATCCCAGCGCATCACCCCGGAGAGCAGGGTCGCGACGAGCAGGTGGACCTTCGAGCGCGAGCCGCCCGGGTGCCCACTCTGACGGTAATTCAGGGAGATGTCGATGAACTGGTCGATGACGTCCTTGATCTTTTCCCACTTTGGGAAGTCCGGCTCGAGTCGATCGTAGCGTTCATCGACGACGGACGCGGTGATAGATGACACCCTTGTACCTCCTGCACACTTGACCACTTGACGGCAGTGGGCGAACGCCCTTCAGGCAAGCATAGCCCGCCCATTGCTCTCGGCAGCATTCTATCAAACGACACCGAAGCGCGACACCTTGTCTCACTCACACTCCGCCAAGTATACTGGCTCGCGACGTTTGCTGCCAGGGTGCGCGGTCGATGGACAAAGCCAGGCGAGGTGAAGTCGAGATGCTAATGGAAGAAAAAGAGCTCGTCGGGACCGAGTTGCCCCAGATGCTGACCGAGGTGCCGGGCCCGCGCTCGCGCGAGCTTGCCACCCGACTGGCCGAGCACGAGTCGCCCGCGGCCTCCGGCATTACCGCCGGCGACCATCCGGTGTTCTGGGACCGGACGCGCGGCGCCACGATCGTCGACGTCGACGGAAACCGCTACGTCGACCTCACGGCCGGCTTCTGTGTCGCGGTTGCCGGCCACAGCAACCCCCGGATCGTCGCGGCGATCGCCCGACAGGCCGGGCGCATGCTCCACAGTCAAGGGGTCGCCAACCCGAACGAGCCGCGAGTGAAGCTCGTCGAGAAGCTGGCCAGTCTCGCGCCCGGCGACCTCAGCGTCGCCCACATCGTGACGACCGGCGGTGAGGCGATCGAAACCGCGCTGAAGACCGCCCGCCTGCACACCGGGCGTCACACTGTCGTCGCCTTTCAGGGCGGCTTTCACGGCAAGATCGGCGGCGCCCTCGCGGTCACCTCGCAGACCTACTACCGCGAGCCCTTCGTCAGCGTTCTGCCGGGCGTGGTCCACGTCCCCTACCCGGATGAGTACCGTAACCCCTTCGGCGAAGGGGTTGGCGACGTTGGCGAGCTGTGCGCGAATTACCTCGAGCGCGTCCTGACCTTCCCCGATTCCGGCGTCTGCGACGTCGCCGCGGTCATCATGGAGCCGGTCCAGGGGCATGGCGGCTGGATCATTCCGCCAGCCAGCTTCCTGCAGCGCGTGCGCGACCTTTGCACGCGGCGGGGCATTCTCTTGATCGCCGACGAGATCATCACCGGCTTCGGTCGAACCGGCGAGTGGTTCGCGATGAACCGAGCGGGCGTCGTACCGGACATCCTGGTCTGCGGTAAGGGCATGGCCAGCGGCTATCCGATCTCGGCGGTCATCACCCGACCCGAGATCGCGCGATCCTGGCACGCCAACCAGCAATCGACGACCTTCCTCGGCAACCCGGTGGCCGCGGCCGCCGCGCTCGCCTCGATCGGCGAGATCGAAGACCATGGCCTGGTCGAGCGCTCGCGAACCGAAGGCGCCTACTTCAAGGAGCGGTTGGCGGCGATCGAGGCGAAACATCCCTGCGTTGGCAACGTCCGCGGCATCGGCATGATGGTCGCGATCGAGCTGGTCAAAGACCGCGCGACCAAAGCGCCGGCCCCCGAGGAGACGAAGCAGGCGGTGGCGGCGCTCCTTCGCCGTGGCATCATGTGT
>JBOGTX010001022.1:0-6301 GCA_050695695.1 Chloroflexota bacterium | reverse complement strand
CTCTTAAGTCATCTGTGCCCCAGAATCCGGTCGCTCGGCGACCGGATTCCGCAAGGGAGCTGGCGATGCTAGACGTTCAGCGCATCCGCGAGGATTTTCCGATCCTTCGCCGGCGCGTCCACGACCTGCCCCTCGTTTACCTGGACAACGCCGCGACGTCGCAGAAGCCGCGCGCGGTGATCGACGCGCTCACCCACTTTTACGAGGAGAGCAACGCGAACATCCACCGGGGCATCCACGTGTTGGCGGAAGAGGCAACGGCGGGGTACGAAGCGTCCCGTGAGAAGGTCGCGCGGTTCATCGGCGCGTCGTCGCCCGGCGAGATCGTGTTCGTGCGCAATACCACCGAGGCAATCAACCTGGTCGCCCGCGCCTGGGCCGAGGCGACGCTTACCCCGGGCGATGAGATCGTCGTCACCGAAGCCGAACACCACAGCAACCTCATCCCGTGGCAGCTCGTCGCCGCGCGCACCGGCGCGACGATCCGGGCCATCCCGATGACCGATCGAGGCTTGCTGGATCTCGACGCCGCGCGACGGATCATCGGCGCCCGAACGAGGCTGGTCGCCGTCGCTCAGATGTCGAACGTGCTGGGGACGATCAATCCGGTCAAGGAGCTGGGCAGGCTGGCTCACGCGACCGGGGCCCGCGTGCTGGTCGACGGCGCGCAGAGCGTTCCCCACTTGCCGGTCGACGTGACGGATCTCGACTGCGATTTCCTCGCCTTTTCCGGCCACAAGATGCTCGGACCGACCGGCGTCGGCGTGCTCTACGCGAAGGCCGAGATCCTCGACTCGCTCGAGCCGCTGTTCGGCGGTGGTGGCATGATCGACGAGGTCTGGATCGACCACGCGACCTGGGCCGCGGCGCCCGAGCGCTTCGAGGCCGGCACGCCCAACATCGCCGGTGTGATCGCGTTCGGCGCGGCGATCGATTACCTCGATGCCATCGGGATGGACAACGTCCGAGCCCACGAGGTGAGTCTGACTCGGTACGCGCTCGAAACGCTCGGCGGACTGGACGACGTCAAGCTGTTCGGCCCGCCCGACCCCAACGATCGCGGTGGGGTTGTATCATTCAATTGCGGCGACATCCATCCGCACGACGTCAGCACGGTTGTCGATCAGGAGGGCGTGGCGATCCGCGCCGGTCACCATTGCTGCCAGCCGCTGATGCGGCGCCTGGGTGTTCCCGCGACCGCGCGTGCCAGCTTTTACCTGTACAATACCCCCGCGGAAGTCGACGTTCTGGCCCACGCGCTGGGCCGGGTAAAGGAGCTATTTGCTGGTGTCGGCGTTAGATGAGCTCTATCGGGAAGTCATTCTCGAACATTACAAGAGTCCGCGGAATCTGGGACGCCTGGCCGAGCCCGACGTTGCCACGCGCGGCCACAACCCGTTGTGTGGCGACGACGTCGAGATCTCCTTCGAGGTCGAAGACGAGGTGGTCACTGACATCCGTTTTCAGGGCAAGGGCTGCTCGATCAGCCAGGCGTCCGCGTCTATGCTGACCGAGGCGGTCAAGGGCAAGACCACCGACGAGGCCAGGGCGCTGGTCGTGGCGTTCAAGGCGATGATGCACGGAGACCCGGTATCGCCCGACGAGCTCGGGGACATCGAGGCGCTGCAGGGCGTTCGAAAATATCCGGTGCGAATCAAGTGCGCCCTCCTCGCCTGGACGACGCTCCAGGAAGGTCTCGAGCTTTATGCCAGGCGGGATCACTCCTGATCGGCGTGAACGCCTCGAAGCCGGCGCCCACCGTCGCTCCACGTCGATTTCGGTTGTGGCCCGGAAGCCCAGTTCAAGCAGGGCGACCGGATTCGCTCGCTGCCATCCTTGCCAAGCCATTCGATTCTGCCCCACGGATTCGTCCCGGAACTGACGATTTCACGTCGGGTCAGCATTTCTGTCTGACCGACTCCGGACGCCAGGCGATCTGGTTGGCCCTGACCCAGCTTCCCAGCGATGGCGAGATCTGGATCACGAGCTCGGTCGGCACCGCCGTGCGCCGAATCTCTCCGTGCGTCGCCCAGGCGGTCGGACGACGCGCGCGCATCTCCGGGGTGCCGTCCGATCGCACCGTGTCGGTGGTTCTGGTCCACGAATGGGGCTTTCCGCACCCCGAGCGGGACGCGATCGTCCGACTGGCCAACGATCGCGGCTGGCGCGTCGTGGACGATTGCGCTCACGCTTTCCGCTATGGTTTGGAGCTGGCCGGTCGTGGCTCGACCGTCGCGTTTTCGTTTCCGAAGCTCTTCCCGGTTGCCGGGGGCGGGCTTCTGGCAAATCCAACCGCGTCGGCCACAACGTGGAATCGGGTCGGCACGTCGTCCCTGCCCCATTTCCACGGAAGTGGAGCGGGGCGCTTGCTGTCGGGCCTGGTCCGGGAGGTCCAGCGCCGCGGTGCCTGCCAGATCGCCAACTGGCTGCGCCTGCGCGCGTTCGCGGACGCCTCGGGCCTGGCCTCGGTCGACCGTCTGGTCGACGGCGTCGTTCCGCAGGCATTTCGTCTCGCGGTCAGCGCCCAGTTTGCCGCGGGGCGCGTTTTCGCCGACGAAGGAATCGAGACCACGCCACCCTTTTACACGGGCTGGATCGCCGTGCCCTGCCACTCTGAGCTGGACGACGACTACTGGCGTGCGGTCGATCGCGCGTTGGTCGCGATCGGCCAGCACGCTCGAACGACCTGGCCGGCGGCTCTTCGCGCGCGCCCCTAGGCGACTGGCACTTCTTCCCGATCGTCCTCCGGCTCTTCTGCGGTCTCAGTCGACGAGCTCGATCCCACTGCCTCGCCGACGATTTCGTAGACCGTGCGAAATGCCTCGGACAGGGCCACGTGAAGCTGGCTGGGATTTCCGCTGATGCCCGGCTCGATGTCGTCCTTGCTCCATTCCAGAATCTTCAGCGCAGCGTTGATCTTCGCCACCGTCAACTCGTCTTTCGCCACGAAACCACCATCCTTTACGCGTCGTATCCCTGTCTTTCATTCTACCGTACTCTCGCGCGGATCGCCCGAAGACGTCGGGCAACTCAGCGGACCAGCAGCCAGAGGGCAACCGTCGCGGCGAGGACCATCAGGGGCGTCGTCAGCGCGCCAATCCGGAAGTATTGGACCGGGCTGATCGAGATGTCGTAGCGGCGGGCGGCGTTCAACACCAGAATCGTGGCAAGCGAGCCAAACACCGTCACGTTGGGCCCGACGTTCGTGCCGATCAGGCTGGCGAACGAGAGCGGGAGCGCCGCCGAGCCGGGCATCGCGGTCAAGCCGGTGATCACGACGAGCGACATCGGAATGTTATTGAAAAGGTTGGCGCCCACCCCCGATCCGAAAGCGATCGACAGCAGGCTACCCAGGTCCGCCTCGCGCGACGACGCGAGCAGCCCGCTCCAGAGGCCGCGCAGCCCGGCCCGGTCAGCTGCCACGATCACGGTGTACATGCCGATCACAAAGAAAGGCAGCGACCAGGCAACTCCCTTGAGCAGGCGCCGGGGGGCGACGTCCCTCCGCAGCACGGCGATCGGGGTCAAAATCAACGCGCCAACCAACGCCGGAAGATACAGCGGCAGCGCGAGCGCCCCGGCGACCAGCAACCCGATGACGACGCAACCGAGGCCAATTCCCTGGATCCACCGGCTGGCCGGCTTGCCCAGGGAAGGCCAGGTCGATGCGGAGACCGAAAAGGAAAGCGGAATCTGGCGGCGAAAAATAACCAAAAATACCAGGAGGTTGACCGCCATCGCCGCTAGATTCGGCAGCGTCATCAGGCGCGCGAACGTCCAGAAGGGCACCTTCAGCAGGCTATACACCAGCATGTTGGTCAGGTTACTGACCGGCAGAAAGAGCGACGCGGTGTTGGCCACGTAGGCGCAGCCCAGCACGTACGGCAAGGGTGAAAGCCGCGCCCGTCGCACCAGCGCGCAGACGATTGGCGCGAGCATGATCGCGGTGACGTCGAGCGACAGAAAAATCGTCACCAACGCGCCAAGCAGGTACAGGTTGAGAAAGAGGAGCCGCCCGCTCCCTCGTGAAAGGGCCACCGCGCGACTGGCCGCCCAGTCGAAGCACCCGGCCTCTTCGGCGACGAGCGCGATGAGCATCATCGCGACGAGGAAAACCAGGACGCCGGCGGTTTCGACGGTGCCGCGCCAGACATCGGCCGGCGACGCGGTCCCGAGGACCAGCGTGACGCCAGCGCCGACGACTGCCGCGATGCCTTCGCTCAGGCCGCCGGGCCGAAGGACAAGCGCGGCCACGACCGACAAGAGCACGCCAAGGGTGAGGAGATCCGTCACCGACACGCGACAGCCTCGGCTAGAACATCGGTCAAGAATTAGGCGACCTTGGATTGATCAGGCGAGCGGGCAATGACGTGCAGGTTGTGAACAACCGCGGCGCGACGGACGTCGAAGAGGTTCTTACGCACACCCCGGTAACGGGCCCGGTCGCCTTGCCAGTGGCCGATGTGCGCCAAAGCGTGTTCGACCCCGACGCGCTCGCGCAGCTTCGCCCGCCCCACGGCCGTGGTTTGTCGTTCGCGCAATTCCGCCAGCAGTCGTTCGTCAGGGTGGATCGCAATGCTGCGACCGTGGCGGCTCGTCGTGCACCGGGCGCGCAGCGGGCAGCCCCCGCACTCCTCTTCGGGAAAGCGCACGGTGTGGCCCGCGTGGAACGGGATGACGACCGCCTGAGGACAGGTGATCGTCTGGGCCTCCCAGTCCAGGGTAAACGCCGTCTTGGGAAAGCCCCACCGGTTGCGAACCGGCCAGGCTTTGCAGTAGATCACCAGACCCGAGGGGCGGTCGCGGACCAGGGAACTGCTCAGGTAGGCGCGGTCAAGGTGCAACTCGGCGAGCGTTCCCGCTTGACGCGCCAGGTCGGCCGTGATGTCGTCCGTCGCGGTCGCCTCCGGCGCATTCGCCGGGGTGAGGGCAACGGCCCGGATCACGCCCTGATCGAGGTCCCGCAGCACGTGGCGCTTGAAGCCGTCGAAGAGATGACTTCGGCTCTTGCGCCCGTGGCGCATCTGGGCATCCTCCACCGAGATCCGCCGGTCCTTGGCCACGCCCCGCCGCAACACGGGCGTGCCATCGCTCGCCGTCTCCACATCCTGGGCCACCACCTGCTGCGCCGCCGCCAGGCTCGCCGTGACCACCTCCGGCGTCGTGTCGGTGGGCGTGGTCGGCGCGAGGGGGTGCGCGGCCACCCAGTCCTCGACGCCGTCCAGGGCGTCCAGCACGATTCGTAGGGCGGCGCCGCGCTCGGCGGGATCATCCCAGTCGCGGTCCAACGCCGCCTTCAGGCTCGGACCACCGACCACCGGCGCGCCCGCCTCGGCAGCCACCTCCGCCAGCCCCCGCCCCTGCTGGCGGGCGATCACGCCCAGCGCTTTCCTCAAGGCGTGGCCCAACAGATTGTAGGTGTCTTCCACCCGACCGGCTCCCCAGAGCGGGCTGCTATCGAGGGCCGCCCGCAGTTGCCGAGGGCCGACCTCACGGGTCTGTTCGGCGATCTCGATCGTGCGCTCGATCAAGCGCCGATCCCCGTCGTGGGCGATCAGGAGTGCCCGGAAGCCGACCAGGGCCCCCTTGCTGAAGGGGGGATGGGGACAATCGAGGCAATCGAGCACCAATTGCCAGCGCCGATCCATCAGCGTCGCCTCGATCACCTCGTCGTCGGAGACTCCGCAATAGGCTTGGAGGATCGTCGCCAGCGCCAGTTGAGCGGGCGGGAGCGGCGGCTGGCCGACCCGGCTCTCCTGATAGAGGGTCGCCAGTTCGTCTTGGAAGGCGTCCGAGAAGATCTCGCGGCGGTGCCGTCGCAGGAACACGAAGAGTTTTGCCCGCCGAATCCGCTGGACAATCGCCTGTTCGCCAACGGCAAGGTCCACCGGCGGGTGCCACCGAGAGGGTCGCATGGTCTGCCGCCTTTCGTTCCCAAGAATGCCCTCAGCAGACCACACCCCGGCCATTATTGTCAAGACCGCATGCCACATCAAGTCGACTATGTCTACTTGACCGATGTTCTAGCCCGTCGCTGCTTCGTCACGCCACAGACCATGAACGAGATCGTGGTAAGCCTCGAGCGCCGGGGACTGATCGAGCGTCGCCCTCACCCAACCCGTGGTCGGGTCATCGAAGCGGCGTTGACCTCACGGGGCCGTGCGGTGCTCACAGCGTGCCACCAGGCCGTCCAAGCGATCGAGGCGCGGCTGGTCGACGGGTTGGACGCGACCGAACGCAACCGGTTGGCCGCCTCGCCCCGGCCCGGCGCCGCCTCCAGATTGTCCACGCGGCGCCGGGG
>JBOGTX010001021.1:0-4386 GCA_050695695.1 Chloroflexota bacterium | reverse complement strand
CAACTGGAGGGTCGGCGAGGCGGCCCGGGTGACCGAGATTCGGCCGGGGATCACCGCCGAGACCGCGGGTTGGGCGGCGATCCGTTCCAGGACCGGGAGCAGGCCGTTGATGATGCTGTGCTCCCGCTTGACACCCTTGGCGCGGTGGCGCCCGCTGCCGCTCACCCTTCGACACCCGCGGCGAGCCGCAGCTCGAGCCCGCTGGCTGCTCCCGGGACGAGCGAAATTGGCGGGTCGAACCGAACCAGGGTCGCCCCGTGATCGAGGGTCGCGGTGGCCGACACGTCGCCGGCACCAAGATGGGCCAGCTTCAGGCTGACCGCCGCTGGTCCCGGCCAACCGAGCCGAAGCGCGCGGAGGGTCAGCGTTCCTTCACGCAGTTGGACGCCGGCCCGGAGCTGGCCGTCGCGCACCGTCTGCTGGAAGCGTCCCCAGGCCTGGCCGGTGCTGAAGAAACCTCGGAAATCGTTCGCGTTGACCCGCGGATCGAATCCGAGGAGCCCGGCGGGCGCGTGGTAGTGGTAGCCCGATAGCGCCAGCAGGACGGACCAGCTCGAGAGCGCCCGAGCGTAGTGGTGTCCGCACTCGAACTCGTCCCAGGGGTTGCGCCGCCAGCCATCGTGGCGTGCCCGGACCCCCTCGACGATCGAAATGCCCTCGTCGACCATTCCTTCGTAGATCGCCAGCGCGGCGACCTCGTATTCCATGCCGGTCCAGACCTCATCCGCGTAGGGAAACGGGTAGCGCGGTCGTCCGCCGTTCGGCCAGGTGCAGACCAGTAATCCGGCTTCGTCGTTCAAGGCGTAGCCGCGCTGGCAGCTTTCGTGGGTCGCCAGGCTCGGCTTGAAATTGTGGCGGACGATCGACTGAATGGTCGACCGCACCTTGTCGGCGTCGACCAGGTGGCCCAACCCGACCACGTCGGCGAACCACTGGCCGAGTAGCTGGTCGGAGAGGCAGCCCGGCCCATACTGGTAGCGCGGCTCGGGCTCGCCCGGCCGGATGCCCGGCGGATGACGAGGTGGTGCCTGGCCGGCGAGCCGCTGGTCGTCGTCGGGCATGCGCACCTGTTGGATGAAGTAGCTGCCGTTCCAGAGATCCCGCTCGATCCGTCGCCGGCCCGACTCGTACACCCGCCGATAGTCGTCGGCCGAGGACGCTTCGCCAAGCGCCCGGGCGATCTCCTCGGCGGCGCGCAGCGCCCCCAGGTAGAGCAGGCCGGTCATCGGGTTCGGGCCGTAAAACTCGACGTCGTAGGTGTTGTGCTGCTCGCCCTCCATCACCCCGTCGCGGTCCGGATCCCAGTGCTGCCAGGCGAAGGCGAGCGCGCGTTTCGCGGCCGGCCAGAGCTCGCGCAGGAAGTCGTCGTCGCCGGAGATTTGCCACTCGCGATAGAGCTTGAGAATGCCACCCATCTGGCCGTCGGCGGCGGGAATGTAGTTCCACAGCTCGCCGGAGACGATCGGCAGCAAGGTCCGAAACTTCTGCTCGCCGGTCGGCAGCGTGTTCGTTCCGAAGTCGGTCAGTCGCATCGTCCGCTCGAGGTCCGGGAAGAGGTGGGCCAGTGTCTGCTCGTAGTTCCAGACGTGGGTACAGTTCATCGGGCAGCAGCCGGCGTTGTCATTGCACCCCTCGAAAGCGTGGAATCGGCCATCCTCGGTCCGCAGCCCGGTCGTGGTGCGCAAGATCGACGCCTGACTGGACGCCGCGTCGAGCACGGCGGCTGGGAGGGTACTCTGCCAGACCTCGTCGACGAAGGCACGTGAACGCGTCTCGAGCGGTTCCAGGTTTTCCAGCGTGTAGCGGGCGGCATCCCAGACATCGGCGAAGCGCGTGGTGTAGAAGTTACCAAGGCGCTTGCCGCGCACGGCGACCTCGGCGTTCCAATAATTCGTCAAGTTTGGAAAGTGCCAGGCCAGGACGAACGGCAGGCTGACCGATTCTCCGGGGGCCAGTCGGGCGCGCAGCCCGAGCGTTCCCACGTCGGTCTCGCCGTCGGGCGTCGGATCGCTCGTCGGGTCGTCGCGGAGCTGTCCGTCGTCGCGAAAGTCGTCCCAAAAGCTCTGCAGGTCGTCGAACCAGCCCGAGCGCTCCCAACGGGTGGTGAAGGTAACGTCGCGCCAGGCCGTCGCGATCGCCAGCGAGCCGGCCGCGGGAGCATCGCCGGAGACTCTGGTGCCGGTCATCTGGATGCCGCGCATCCGGTCGTCGTCGCCCCAGCGATTGAGGTTGCCGCCGAACGTTGGGTGGCGGCGGCCACGCGGGGAGATCACCGTGCCGTCGTGGCCGACCGGGTTCAGAAGGCTCAAGGCAACGGTGAGATCGACCGGTCGCGCTCCCCGGTTCCGCAAAGTCCAGCGGAAGATCGCGACCGGGAGGCCCGAGGCGTCGGCGTCGAGCGGCACGAAGGGATTGAAAGCAGTCAGCGACACGTCCAGGGGAAGCCGCGGATCGTCGAGGTCGAGCCAGGCGAAGGGGTAAGCGCCGGTGAACGTCGCCTCCGGAAACCGGGGCAGCCCGGCGAGCAGGCCGGGCGAAAGGCCGGCGCCGTCGACGAACGGTGGGAAAAGCTGCCGCTCGAGAACCCGAGCGATCGGAGGATCGTCACCCTGACGGAGCCAGAGCGCGAAGAAGCTGAAGGGAAGGTTGTTTCCCTTGGCCGGCCGATTGAAGATCTCCCAGTCGCGGAGATTCCCCCGGCCGCCCAGCGAGACGGTTCCGGTGCCGATACCGCCAAGCGGAAAGGCGATCTCACGAAGCGCCGGCCCGGTGAACCGGCGGCCCGGATGGGCTCCCGCGTCGGCCATAAACTCCTCCTGAACTCCCGGATGCGGATACAGTTCCACGGGGATTCTACACGAGACGCGGCGGGGCCGTGGCCTCACCCCCTGCCCCTCTCCATCGTAGATGGCGAGGGAAGGACGTCGCGAACGGCGTGATCGACGTGGCGGACGGCGACAGCGGGCTGTACTTCCTGTCGAACCTGGGCACGAACCCGTCGCGGGTCTACCTGCCAGTCACGGTGAATGGCGCCGCGCCGTAGGATCGGCGGGTGGTCTACCGCGAAAACAGCTCGCCAAGGATGAGCTGGCGGGCCGGGTCGACCAGGACTTGCAGGCAGGCCTGGACGTTCGGGGTCGGCTCCGGGCGACGCGCGGAGCGCGGGCGGCGATCGACGACGCACTGGCCGGCGGTGAGCGGATCCAGGGTGGGGATCTCGACGGCGAGCGGCGTGGTGTCGGCCAGCTCCGGGACGGCGGCGATCGCGACTGCCAGCGGATCGTGCAGCGCGGCGGCCGAGCGGCCGTAGCTTTCGCAGGCCCGCAGGTAGAAGTCGAGGATCTCGAGCGCGAAATCGCTGACCGGCGAGTGACGACCAGCGTGCGGCCGGCGCAGCGCGTCCAGCCGAGGCCGATCGATCGCGACCTGCTCAGTGACGTCGAGCGGAACGAGGGTGATCGGTAGCCCAGCCGAGAGAACGGCGCGCGCCGCCTCGGGGTCGGCGAAGAAGTTTGCCTCGGCGACCGGCGAGGCGTTGCCAGGAACGCCGATCGCGCCGCCCATGACCACGACGCCGGCCAGGCTTCCCGCGACCGCCGCGTCCAGCTCCAGCGCCCGCGCCAGGTTCGTCAGCGGACCGGCCGCGATGACGGCGATCTCGCCGGGATGCTCCCGAGCTTCGCGGGCGATGAACGCCGCGGCATTCTCGTCAAGCAGTCCGGGCCGAGGAAACGGCAAGGCCACCGGATCGAGGTCGCCCAACCCGCCCGCGCCGTGGAACTCCGGGGCGGTTCGCAGCGGCCGCGCGATCGGCCCCGCGGCGCCGGCCGCCACCGGCACGTCCGCCCGACCGATCAGCCCCAGCACGGCGCGGGTGTTCTCGGTTGCCGTGGCAAGGTCCACGTTGCCGGCGACCGTCGTGACCCCGACGATCCGCAAGGCATGGGTCAGCCGCCCGGCGAGAATGAGAGCCAGCGCGTCGTCGATGCCGGTGTCGACGTCCAGGATGATGTCCTTCACGCCGGGCATTATAGCGGACGAGGAGCCAGGAGTACAGTCGGAATCGGCGAGCTCGAAGCAGCTTCGGGAATTGTCCGCGGATGGCCGGTCGTGGCCGCGGAGTCCTTTCCGATCCTCGGCCGAGACGGTATGATGGCGCCATTCACGCGGGAAGATGTATCTGGTATTCAAGATAGGATCTGGAGGAGGATGCCATGGATTGCTCGGTCCTCAGCCGACGCAAGTTGATCGGCTTGCTCGGGGTCGTGGCGGCCGGCTCGGTCGTCGCGGCCTGCTCGTCGACGGCTCCGACGCCGACCGCCGCGACGTCGAGTCAGGCGCCCGCCGCTCCGACGCAGGCGGCGGCCGCGCCGACCACGGCGGCGG
>JBOGTX010001020.1:0-2661 GCA_050695695.1 Chloroflexota bacterium | reverse complement strand
GGATCGAATCGCTGAATCTCAGCCCGACGTTCATCGAAGCGCTGGCCGAGGTGGTAGAAGAGACGGAACCGGCTCGGAGTGCTTGAGTGCGTTCCGACGAGGCGAGCAACGGACCATGGGGCGGCGGGAGCGCCCTATCAGGTCTCAACGTCCTTGGGCGGATGCCACCCGACAGTAACCCAGAGCCCGCGGGCAACCACAACAGTCTCGTCGTTCAGGTGCGGGACTGTTTCATGCGTTGTTGGATCGACCGCGTTGGTCCGATCGGCCTTGTGACTGTTACACAACGGACAGGCGAGCCATAGGTTGTGCTCGTGCGATGTCCCGCCACGCGCTTCCGGCACCAGGTGATCGATTTCGAGGAGCGGCCCGATCACGTGCTGGGAGGTGAGGCAGTAGCCGCACCGGTACCTGGCCGCTTTCGCCACCCGTTCACGGATCGATGCCGGAATCGGACGTCGACTCATCCAAGCGGTGCGACGTGCTCTGGATCAGACACGTCGTAATCGCGTTGCTTGAGCAGAACCGCGGCCTGGGCACGAACCAGCAGCGTCTCCCGGTAAAGTTGCAGCAGAGATTGTTCTTCCGATCGTTCCGCGTCGGTGAGCGATCGCCGCTGCTGGAAATTATGGAGTGTTTGTAGGCGCACCCGCTTCTCCGAAGCCATCGTCGCCCGGCTGGCCTGCCACAATGCCGCATCGTTGAGGTAGGCAAGCTGGGCCAGCGCCGATTGAAGGCTCATCGGGGCGGTATCGATGACTGGCGCGACGACGGTCAGCGCCTCGGTCAGCACCTGATCAATCGGTCGGCCAGCACGTTCGGCAGCCCGCTTGATCTGATTGTAGACCGCGTCCGGTAGCTCAACCGAAATCGACCGCGAGGCCATCGTTCTTATCTCCGACGTCGAGCACCGCACGCCCACGTGGCAGATCATGCATGGCGCACTTGGTGCAGGAACGAAAAACCCCCTTGACCGTCAAGGGGGGAAATGGCACGAGTGGAGGGACTCGAACCCCCGACCCGCGGTTTTGGAGACCGCTGCTCTACCAACTGAGCTACACTCGTAAGGTGCACTAAACTATAGCAAATTGCCGCCGGAATTGCAATCGGCGATTGCGAACGAGCGATGAGGAGCTTGAGCGGATGATCTTCACCGGACGGTTGTTGGCGAGCGGCGATGGAGTCTCCTTCTGGCAGGAGGCCGGCGAGGGCGCCATCGTGCTCCATCTCGTCGATCGCGGCGTGGTGATCCGGCTGTCGGTCGACGAGCTCGGCGCGCTCGCCCAGGCCAGCGCCACCGCGCTGGTGGCCAGCCGCGAGACCGAAGACCGCAAGGACCGTTCGCGGCGGCTTCAGATTCTTCAGGCGAGGGTGAACGACTACCTCCGGCGCGAACGGGCGGAAGGGGCCGACTCCGCGTCAGACCCGTCAGCGCGCGAAATTTGAGCGCCAACGTTCCAGACGCGGTACAATACGATGCGGGTGAGTAGAACGTCCCCCGGCCTGACCCGCCGCGAGCGGGGTCAGGTCGCGGGATGACCAGAGAGGAAACCGTCGTGCAAACGTTGACCGAACGCTGGCCGCGCGGTCTGATGGATCCACCGGAGTGCCCGGTGTGTGGAGGAAAAGACCAGGATCCCGAGTCGATCGCCTGCTGGCACTGCGTGAAGGGCCACTACGCGGATTGCCGCTGGATCCGCGACGTGGCCGAGAAAATTCCATCGCTGTCCGCCGAGGATCGGCGGACCTGGAAGCGCCTTACCGAGCTGCTGCCAAATGAGGAGGTCTTGCTCCGCCTTGGGACGCCGCGCCGTCGTTGACACCGTCCGGCCTGGGTGTTAGAATCTCCCTCGAACTGCTGTTCGGTCAATCCGAAAGGAGGGTTCGGGTCGTGGAAACGCGACGGCTGTCGACGCGACAAACCCAAATTCTCGAATTCATTCGCGGATACGTGCGCGATCATACCTATCCACCATCGGTCCGGGAGATCGGCGACGGGGTCAGCATCACGTCGACCTCGGTGGTGGATTATAACCTGAGGGTCCTTGCCAAGCGCGGCTACATCCGGCGCGATCCGGACATTTCACGGGGTATCGAGCTGCTTGACAACGACGGCGAGCGCTTGCCCGAGCGGGTGAGCGTCCCGGTGCTCGGTCAGATCGCGGCGGGGATTCCGATCGAAGCGATCGAAGACCGCACCGAGCGGGTGACGCTGACCCAGGACCTGGTGCCCTTCGAAGGGGTCTACGCGCTTCGGGTGCGCGGACAGTCGATGATCGAAGACCTGATCGCGGACGGAGATCTGGTGATCGTGCGGCCCAAGGAGACGGCGGAGAATGGCGCCATCGTCGTCGCGCTGCTCACCGATGGGCCCGGCACGGAAGGACAGGTGACGCTCAAGCGGTTTTATCGGGAGCGCGACCAGATCCGCCTTCAGCCCGCCAACTCCACGATGCAGCCGATCTACGTCCGACCAGATCAGGTGAAGGTCCAGGGCGAGGTCGTCTGCCTGATCCGCCAGATGTACGGAAACTGATCGGCTGATCCGGCCTCAGCGACCTTCGGTGAGCTCGACGAGGAGAAGCTCGACGGCGATCTCCTCGTCGGCCTCGCCGGTTTTGATCGCCTGGTCGACCGCGGCCAAGCGCTGATAGGCGTCCA
>JBOGTX010001019.1:0-3202 GCA_050695695.1 Chloroflexota bacterium | reverse complement strand
GGTGATCACTGTGCTGGTCGTCGGCACCGAGCCACCGGGCAGCGCCGGCTGGGTCAAGGGATTGACCCAGTATCCCTGCACGATCTTCGGGCTGCTCTGGCCGTTGACGTAGGTCACGTGAAAATAGGCGAACTCCTGGACCCGCACCGAGCAACCGGGACAACCCTTGGTCGCCACGTCGGTGCTGTTCAGCAGCGGAACCACGACGGTCTTGCCGGTCCAATAGGTCTGCAAGTAGCTGAAGAAATCGGTGGCCCGCTCGCCGGTGCTGACCTGAACGGTGGTCGTGCCCGGGATGAGCGGATTGCTGTAGGAGGTCCCCGGTAGGAGCAGCGACTTCGTCACCGAGTCAGAGTTCGAGCTTCCAGCATCGTTCAAAGGACCCCAGTTAAATCCGTCGGCTTCTCCCACGCAACTGAACGGCGCGGTGACGCCGGTCGAGGCGGTGAAGGTGATCGGCGTCGTCGTGTAGCCGCCACAGCCGTTCACCGATCCCCAGTAGCTGGCATCGTTGACGTTGAACGGCAGGACCTGGGTCCCGTTCCCCAGATTGTTCACGAGCTGGGTGTCCGACCCGTACATGCCGGTCGCCCCCGCGTGGACCGTGACGCTATCGTCGCCCAGGACGCGTAAGAGGAAGGTGCCGTGGGTGTGGGTCACGCTGACCGTGACGCCCGCCACCGTGGGCGCGCTGCCGATGCTCACCGGTGGCACGTTGTACCCGCTCCCAATGGCCACGATCACGTTGCCGTTGCCGTCCAGATAGTGCCCGCCGATCGTGCTGCCGGGCAGGTTCGCCGTGGCGTACTGGTTGAGCAACGCGACCATCGCGCTATCGGACATGCCGGTCGACATCTTCGACGCCAGCGCCTGCGCCGCCGCCATGGACGCGGCATCGGCGGCGTTCTGGGCGAGCCGCTCCTGCTGATACGAGTACCCGGTGTCGACGATCAGACCGGTGCCGGCCACGATCGAGACCAGCATGAGCGCGAACAGGACCACCGACTGGCCGGACTGGCCGCGGCGCTCCGGGCGACGCGCCAGGGCAGCCGCGATCGACCAGATGCCATGCCACCTACCCATCGGCTCCTTCCTTCAGCAGCTCGAGCCAGTGCTGCCCTGCTCGATAATCATCGTCGCCGCGCGGGTCAGGGTGAGGCTGCTTTCGCCAATCGCGTTCGCGATCAAGGGGGTGGCCGGCGTGAACGTCGCGGTGACGCTCACGGTGACCGGATCGCTGGTCTCGACGCCGGACGGCTCCGAAATCGTCACCGACGAGGTCGTCAACGCCACGCCAGTCGCCGAATTGATCACCGCGTTCTTGATCCCCGCGCAGTCCGACGGCGCGGTGATCGCGTAGCGAGCGCCATTTCGCGCCACCTCGGCCAGGGTGCTGCCCTGCCAGACCGCGCGCCCCAGGTCGAAGATTCCCATCGTCATGAGCAGGAACACCGGCAGCACGATCGCCATCTCGACCAGGCTCTGCCCGAGCGATTGCCTCGCCATCGCTACTGCACCATCATCCCGGCGGACGCTTTCAAGTCGATCGACGTCCAGCCGAGGACCGCCGTCGTCAACAGCGGGTAGGACGCCGTCGCGGTAACCGTCACCTGACTGCCGACGGAGGTATCCGGCGAAAAGCTGACCGTCACGTTCATGGTGCCCGGCACCAGGCCGTTCGATTCGGTCGTCATGATGTTCGTGACGTCGGTGGTCAGATTCGCATCGCTCGGATTGAGCGACGCGTACGCGGCCCCCTCGCGCGCCGCGTTGGCCAGATCGAGGTAGCCCTGGAAAACCCGGCCGACGTCGAGCGTCGCCATCGCCAGCAACATCAGGACTGGCATGAGCAGCGCCAGCTCGACCAGCGCCTGTCCGCGTCGGGACGCCGGGAAGGTCACGCTCGGCACGTCCGCCTCCGGCACCGGGTCTTTGGAGTTCGACTCCCAGTATCCGATTGGCGGCGCGCCCAACCTATCACCCAAACGTCATGGATGCGGTAGGATATTGGTGCTAAAGTCTTTGATTGCCGCGAGCTGGTCCTCGCTCGGCGCCATCCGCGGGCGCCGCGACTTGATCCAGGCGAGCGCGTCGTCCACCGTCGCTCCCTCGCGGATCAGCACCGCGGCGGCCAGCATGACGCTCCGACCGACGCCGTGGTGACAGTGAATCAGAACGTTTCGACCGGCCGCGTTTTGCTCGGCCACCCACCGACTGCCCTCGCGCATCTGCTCGCCGGTGAGCGGATGGCAGTCCAGCATCGGCAGGTGGAGAAATCGCATGCCGTGACGGGCGAGCAGCGCGAGATCATCCGACTCCTCGGCCCGCAGGTCGACCACCCCACCGATCCCCAGCGTGGCCAGGCGTGGCACATTGATCGGGTCCACCCGTCCGCCGATCGCCAGGTTGGGCCGAAGCCAGGAGACGTCAAGGTGGGGAAAGCCCGGCCGACCGCCATTCAGGGGTGGAATCTCCAGGAGCTCGTCCAGGCGGGCGATGACGAAGTCCGACGACGCCGGGAGCGCGGCCCGTCCGTAGGCGCCTTCCTGGTCGATTCGCGCGGTGCGCATGCCCAGCGCGGTCGCGCCGTTCAGCTCGTCGCTCCCCCCATCGCCAACGTAGAGGCAGCTCTCCGGCGGAACCCCGAGCGCGTCGGTCACCCGGTGGTAGATCGCCGGGGACGGCTTGGCGGAGCCGACTTCATACGACAGGGCGACGGCGTCCAGAAGCGCCAGCAGCCCGAACCGCTCGGGAATCGGCCGCCCCATGATCGCGGTGCAGTCGGAGACGAGCCCGAGCGGCAGGCCCCGCGCGTGAAGCGTCCGGAGCGTCGAGAGCGTCGTCGGATAGATTCGCACCGTGGCCCAGCGCGCCCGGCGCTCGGTCTCGGCCAGGTCCGTGGCGAGCGAGTCGTCAATCGGGCGCCCCAGCTCGGCCAGGATCGCCCGGGCGCGCGCCACGACGGTCGGCAGCCGACCGACCATCGAATCCGGCACGGTGGCCTGGCGCGCCCGCCGGTACTCGGCGAGATCGACGCCGATCGCGTCGGCGAGCGCCGGATAGCAGCTCTCGAGATCGGGCTCGTAGATGAGCGTGCCGTAGAGGTCGAAAATGATCGCTCGCGGCTCGAAACTTGGGTTCACCAGCGATTGTCCCCCTTTTCTGTGTGTTGGCGATCATGAAGCATCCCGAAGTTCGCGGG
>JBOGTX010001018.1:0-6771 GCA_050695695.1 Chloroflexota bacterium | reverse complement strand
GCGACGGTCTCGAGCTCCGCGGGCTCGTACGGGGCCACGACGCCCGAGTTCGGGGATCGAGCCAGGTCCTGGGTCATCTGCACATGCCCTCAGTCGGAGCCTAATCCGTACTGCAACAGCACCGGCTCGAGGGTCCGACGAACATTCTCCGGTGCTCCGTCGAGGATGCCGATCCGCAAGCGCTCGGCAAAGTCGGGACCGCCACCGGCCCGGGCGAGCGCCACCAGCTCGGCCGTGCTCAGCGCGGCGCGGCGCGCCGCCTGCCGCAGGGCTTCCTGCGCGGCCCGTGAGAGCCCGGCGAGGGCGGCCGGATCGACCGTGCCGGCGACGAGCCGACGGCAGTAATCGACGAGTCGGACGCACCGCTCGACAGTTGCCTGGTGGGCCGCCGGGGCCACGAACCGGATGACCGCCACTTCGTCGGCAATCGGCGGATAGCTCAAGCCAACGATCGCCCCGAAGCGATTCTCGACGCCCTCGTTCAGCGGCTTGACGCCGGGCCCGTCGAGGAAGCCGGTCGCGATCACCCGCGCCTCCGGGTGGAGCCGATAGACCCTGCCGTCGGGCAGCGCCAGGCGCGCGCCCTTGTCGAAGAGCCCGTTGAGCAGCGAGTGCACGTCGGGGTAGGCGAGGTTGTACTCGTTGGCGATGACGACGTCGCCCTGAGCCAGGGCCTCGAGAAAAGCCTGGGTCTGCCAGCGCGTCACACCGGCAATCAGACGACGGACCGCGCTGAGGTCGGTCTTCGCGGTCTCGCCGGTGAAGCCCACCTCGACGACCGGCCGTCGCCGCAAGTACGCCAGGGTTCGGGCGAGGCTCGATTTGCCCGCGCCGGTCGGCCCCGCGACAAACACCGGACGCCCGAGCAACAACGCGGCCTCGGCAAGCTGGAGCGCGTCGACCGCGTGGGCGGTGAGACAGGGGAGCAGCTCGCGCTTGCTCAATCGTCGCCCCAGTGGACCCGGCAGATTCAGCCCGTCCTTGTCGCGAATGAGCTGTCGAATGTCATCCAAACGCGCTCGATCGACGATCTGCCGCCCCTGCCCATCGTAAGCGCGGACGCGGAAGCCGAGCCCGAATCGAACGTTCGACCGGTCGCCGATTGGCGCGTGCATCGGCTCGGCGATCAGCGCCTTGCCACCGTCGGGTAGCTCTCGAACGTACCGCAGGCGGTGGATCACCGACGGCCGGTCGCCGGCCCCGGAGGCCGCGGCGACCCGCTCCGGTGGCTTCGCGGTTTCGACCGGCACCGCCTCGCCCGGCCGAATGCTTGGCCAGGCCACCCGCTCGGAACGTAGCTGATCGGTCGCCGCGGCGTCGAGCGCCAGCGTGCCCAACGCGCCCCGGGCCTGCTGGACCGCCCGCTCACGCGCGTCGGTTGGGATGGTGCTGAGCAGCGCGCGATCGAGAACGTCCACCAGGGGGCGGCCGGAAATCTGGGCGATGCCGAGCCAGTGAACGAGAGTTCGGGTCGAAAGGCGCGACTGCATCACGTTGCCAATCTGGGGGTCCTTCCGCAGCGCGGCGGCGAGCTCGGCGACCCTCTGGCAAACGGCCCGCTCGACGCGAATCTCGCGCTGGGCGAACAGCCGCTCGGCGGCGAACTCGTACTCCAGGGCGACGGATTCTTCGTCGGCCGGGAGAAAGTCCATCTCGATGAATCCCAGGCCACGACCGAAGCGCCGCTCGATCGCGCGGCCCATGTCGAGTGTCCCCACGTAGCTCGGGTTCGCGGTACCGATCAGCCCGAACTCGCCGTGGACCTCGATCTCGACGTTGCCGCGCTCGGTGCCCGAGAGGACCAGTCGTCCGGTGTCCATGGCCTGCGAAAAGACGTTCAGGAGGTCAGGGGGCAGCATGTTGATCTCGTTCAGCAGCAGCTTCTGCCCGCGAAGCATCGCCTCGACGGCCGGGCCCGGCACCGTCAGCGTGCTCTGCTCGAGGTTGCCGTCGCGCACCAGCTCAACCGACGTGTAGAAATCGCTCAGCGCGGTATCGCCGCTGAACGAGAGCTCGGTGCATGGCTGATTGGCGAGGTGGCAGTAGGTCTTGGCCATCGTCGTCTTGCCACAGCCGGTTGGTCCGACGAGCAGGATGAACCCGTGGTATGCCACCGCCGTATCGACGTCCGCGATCCGGCCGAGAACCCTGACCATCGATGGCGTGAGGTAGGAAAACACTTCGGACTGGTCGGGCACGTCGCGCTGAAGCTCTCGTGGTGAAGGCACCCGTGGTAACTGGCTGTCCCAGGAGGGAGGATCGGCCGGGCGCGCGACCGGCTTCAGGTCCGCGCGGTCCTGGTAGCGACGCCGCGGGTAGCGACGCCCATCGACCGTGAAGCTACCATCTTCCACCGAAACCAGCGGTCCGAATTGACGAGGGATGACCGAGTCTCGCGTCCAATTGTCTTCCATCATCGTGCGATCACGAATAGCGTTCTTCTTTCCACGGATCGCCGCGCATGTGATACCCGTACTGTTCCCAGAAGCCCGGACGGTCAGACGCGAGCAGCTCGAGCCCGCGAACCCACTTCGCGCTCTTCCAGACGTAGAGGTGCGGCACGACCAGCCGCAGCGGCCAGCCGTGCTCGGGCGCGAGCGGCTGACCATCGTGGGTATCTGCCAGCAAGACGTTCGGCTGGAGTAGATCGGCCAACGGAAGGTTGGTGGTGAAGCCCTTCTCGGCGTGGATCATGACGAACGTCGCTTCGGCTTTGACCCCCGCCCGGTCGAGCAGGTCCTTCACCGCGACGCCCTCGAAGGTGTTCTCCAGGCGGCTCCAACGGGTCACGCAGTGGATGTCGCACTGAGCCGTCGCTCGGGGCAACCCTCGGAACTCATCCCAGGTGATCGTGAGGGGTCGCTCCACCAGCCCGAACAGCCGGAAGTCCCACGTCCGAAGGTCGACCTTTGGCACGCTACCATAATGCAGCACCGGCCACTTCTTGGTTACGACCTGACCGGGTGGAACGCGCGCGGGGTCGACCGAACGCAGATCATCGCGGTCGCGATGAAAGAAATCGAACACGCGCCGCACCTCCCCGGTCGGTGGCTTCCGCTCTGTCCCTGCAGGTATGATACACCAATTGGCGGCGCGGCGCGATGTGCTAGGCCGCGCGCTGCCCGCGCCGGAGCTGGAGCCACTTGTCGAAGGCCGGGCGCGGCAGTGTGTTGACGACGTTCGCGCTCGTCAGCCAGCCGCGCCGAGCGACCGCGATGCCGTAACGCAGGACGCCGTAGTGGGCCGGCCCGTGAGCGTCGGAATCCACGACGAGCTGGCATCCCAATTCCTTCGCCCGTCGCGACCACACGTCGTCCAGATCCAGACGTTGCATCTGGCTGTTGATCTCGACGGCGACCCGCTGGCTGGCGGCGACTCGCAGGACGGCTTCAAGATCGACGTCGTACCCCGGACGTCGATCGATCAGACGCCCGGTCGGGTGATTCAACGTGTTCACGAACGGATTCCGGATCGCTCGGATGATTCGCCCGGTCATGTCGTCGCTCCCCATGTGGAAGCGGCTGTGGACCGAGACCGAGACGTAGTCGAGCCGCGCCAGCACGGCATCTGGCAGGTCAAGCGTGCCATCCGGGCGAATGTCGACCTCGCTCCCCTGATAAATGCGAAATGGCGCGAGCCGGGCGTTCAGCGTGTCGATTTCCTGGCGCTGCTGCTGAAGCCGCTCGGGCGTCAGGCCGTTGGCGATGCTCAGCGACGGGGAGTGATCGGTGATCGCGATGTAGCTCAGGCCGACCGCTCGCGCCGCGACCGCCATCGCTTCGATGCCCGCGGTGCCGTCACTCCAGCTCGAGTGGACGTGGAGATCGCCGGTGAGGTCGGCGCGCTCGACCAGCACCGGCAGCCGATGCGTTTCCGCCGCCTGGATCTCCCCACGGTCCTCGCGTAGCTCGGGCGGGATCCACTCCATTCCCAGCGCGTGATAGACGTCGGCTTCGGTTTCGCCGCCCACCCGACGGCCGGTCGCCTCGCGGTAGACGCCGTACTCGTTCAGCTTCAATCCCATGCCGATGGCGATGTCGCGAAGGGTGATGCTGTGGAGCTTGGAGCCGGTGAAGTACTGGAGAGCCGCGCCCCACGATCCGGGCTCGACGACGCGAAGATCGACCTGGAGTCCGGATTCGAGCAAGACCGACGCTTTGGTCGGCCCTCGCGCCAGCACTTCGCGGATGATCGGCAGCCGGGCGAAGGCATCGACGGCGGCGGCGGGAGTGTCGGACGCGGCGAGCAGATCGATGTCCCCGATCGTTTCCCGCATGCGGCGGAGTGACCCCGCTGCCGAGACCTGGCGGAAGATCGGATTCGTTCGCAGCAAGTCGATGACGCGTTCGGCGATCGGCCAGGCCACGCCGAGCAGCAGTCGCTTCTCGCGCTGTGACCAGCGCCGCGCTTCGACCAGAATCCGCTCTTCGGAGCGGGCGCCAAATCCGGGGAGCTGCTGGAGCGCGTGATTCTCGGCGGCGATCGCCAGCTCTTCTGGGGTGTGAACGTTCAGGTGCTTGATCAGCGCGCGGGCGCGACTCGGCCCGATCCCCGGAATGCTCATCAACTGTTCGATGCCGACCGGTACCGACCGCTGGAGCTCGTCGAGGTAGGCGCTGTGGCCGGTTCGCAGCCACTCGTCGACCTTGGCGGCGATCGACGGGCCAACCCCCGTGATTGTTTGCAGCGCGCCCGCCTTCCACAGCGCGACCAGACCCTGACTCATCGCTTCGATGTGCGCGGCCGCTTCACGGTACGCCCGGACGCGGAACGGGCTCTCCCCCCTGGCTTCGAGGAGCATGGCGATCCGGTCCAGGAATTGGGCGACCTCGCGGTTCGTTTTCCGGTCGGCACTGTCGGAACGCGGGGCGGCTGGTTGCATCTCTCGCTTCCACCGTGAACTGCCTGCGCTGGCGACCTGGTCAGGCTGACGGTCGCCTCTCCCTGGCGCCTGACGTTCTGGAACGTGGCGACGGAGAGCAAGTCGGAGACCCGAGGCAAGACGTATGCCGGTCAACCGGGGCGGTACATGACTTGCACTGATGGATCCGAAGTTCGGTAGGATGGGACACGGTCAAGAGATGCCAAAACAGAAAGATCTCGTCAGACTCATTCCACTGGGTGGGGTTGGAGAAATCGGGAAAAATTCCCATCTTCTGGAATCTGGCGGCGATCTCCTGTTGATCGATGCCGGCGTCATGTTTCCCGAAGAGGAGCTTCACGGCGTCGATCTGGTCATCCCAGACTACTCCTATCTGCTCCAACGCGCGGATCGTCTCAAGGCGATCGTGCTGACGCACGCGCACGAAGACCACGTGGGAGCGCTTCCCTACCTGCTCAAGGAGCTTGCCCGCAAGGTGCCGATCTACAGCTTGCCGCTGACGATCGGGTTGATCGAGCCGAAGCTGCGCGAGCACCGGGTTCTCAAGTTCGCCGAGCTGATCGGCGTGACCAGTCACCAGCGGATCATCCAGGGACCATTTGACATCGAGTTCGTCCCGGTGAGCCACAGCGTTCCCGACAGCGCGTCGATCGTCGTGCGCACCCCGTCCGGGACGCTCTTTTTCACCGGCGATTTCAAGTTTGACCAGACGCCGGTTGAAGGCCAGCCGCCGGACCTCAATCACCTTCGCGAGCTTGGCGACGAGGGGATCCTGCTGTTGCTTTCCGATTGCACGCGCGTCGAGCGGCCCGGCGTGACGCCCTCGGAGCGCGTGGTCGGCGAAGCGCTCAACGGAATCGTGCGCGGGGCGCCCGGGCGCGTCATCATGACCACCTTCGCCTCGAATATCATCCGCTTGGAGCAGACGATCGAGATCGCCAGCCGCTTCGGCCGCAAGGTCGCGGTGGTTGGCCGAAGCATGGAAGACAACCTTCGGGTTGCCGTCGACCTTGGCTACGTGCGCGCGCCACCGGGCTCGATCGTCACCCTCGACGAGCTGCGCCGGCAGCCTTTGAATCAGGCGTTGATCCTGACGACCGGCAGTCAGGGGGAGCCGACGTCCGCGCTGAGTCGGATCGCGATGGGCGACCATCCGACGGTCCGAATCATTCCGGGCGATACCGTGGTGATTTCCGCGACGCCGATTCCGGGAAATGAAGAGACCGTCGCGCGGACGATCGATAACTTGATGCGGCGCGGAGCGACGGTCCTCTATCCGCCAGTGGTCCCGAACATCCACGTCTCGGGGCACGCGAGCCGCGAGGAGCTGCGGGCGCTGCTCCAGCTCCTCCGCCCCACCTACGCGATGCCGGTCCACGGCGAATATCGACACATGGCCCACTATCGGAGCCTCGCGATCGAAACCGGCCTCCCCGACGATCGCGTGATCATGGCCGACGTTGGCCAGGTGATCCAGGTGACCCCAAACCACGTCCAACGCAATGGTACGGTCGCATCCGGCTCGGTGCTCGTCGACGGGCTGACGGTCGGCGGCGTGAATCAAGTGGTGCTACGAGACCGCCGCCACCTCGCCGCGGATGGGGTGGTCATCGCCGCCGTCGTCCTCGATCGCGAGACCGGGCGGCTGGTCGGCGGGCCGGAGATCACCTCGCGCGGCTTCATCGCGCCATCGGCGAGCTCGGTGCTCGACCACGGCGCGATCCGCGTGGGACGCGCACTCCAGCGCCGACCCGAAGGGGAAGTCGAGCCCGGCTACGTCAAGGGAAAGATCAAGGACGTACTGGGCCACGCGATCTTCGAGCAAACGCGACTGCGCCCGATGATCCTACCGGTAATCACGGAAGTGTAACGGCCTCACCCCCTGCCCC
>JBOGTX010001017.1:0-13918 GCA_050695695.1 Chloroflexota bacterium | reverse complement strand
GGAGCGGACTCCCCCAACTGAGCCAGAAGCGCCAGGACGTCAGCGGGAGGCCGACCGCGGCGACCGGCTCGCCGACGACCAGGGTCGCCGGCCGATTGCTGGTGCCGAGCGAGGGCAGCGCCTTGCCGATGACCACGAAGGTCGTCCCACCAACGATCATGCGCTCCACTCCGGCCCCGGGCGGCGGAGGATCGAGCACGACCGGACGATCGTGGCCCTGGGTGTAGCGCGTGCGGATCAGGCGCGACGCCGCGATCGGCTGACCCTGAGCCAGGATCGCGCTCGACAGGCCGCTTCCGCGTTCCGCGGTGTCCAGGAGGTGGTCGTCGATCGTTTGAAGCGCCAGCACCGCCCCGACAATCCGATCTCCCTCGCGGGCCGGCGACGCCGCCAGCACCGCGAGCGAGCCGCCATCGATCGTCCCAACCGCGCTCTGGCCGGCGAGCGCCCGGCGGACTGGTCCGGTCGTCGCCAGTGGCAGGTTCGTCGCCGGATCGGCGGCCAGCAGCTTGCCACCGGCATCCACGGCCCCGAGCATCGAAACCGCGTCCGCCCGGTGCAGCGCCTCAAGCAACTGGAGGGACCGCGGCCCATTTTTCTCCCCGATCGCGTCGGCAAGTCCCGCGGTGTCAGTCGCCGCCTCCGCGGTGAGGCGCGCCCGCGTCCGCGTGTCCTCCAGGTATGACGTGGTGTCGGTCAGCCCTCGGTCGAGCCGAGCGGCCAGGGAACTTGCTGCGGCCTGGTCTTGCAGGTCCGCGATCAGGACGCGCCAGCCAAGGCAGGTGACCAGCGCGATGATGCCGAGTGACAGACCAAGCAACATCCCCAGGCCAGGCTGGCCGGGTCGACGCGGCGCGATCCGCGCCCGGTGGCGCGCCGATCGAGCTGATGCCACGATCGACATCAGACCACGACGCTTTCCGGCGCGACCTCGGACAACGCACTTCCTCCGCGCCAATCGACTTCGAGACCGGAACGCCACCCCGAGGAATCCGGATCCATCAGCACTATCTTAACGCATCGCATGTCGTGCGATGGGATCGGAATGTACGCGACCTGAGGCATCAGCGCGGCCGCCCTCGCATGGGCTTTTCGGTCGACATGTGAAGTCTCACTCCAACAATAGCTTAGGTGTTTGCCTGGTCATATCTTTCGTGATACACTCGACGACACGGATGACTGAACCGGTTGAATCGTTCCTGAACAAAGCCGACCTTAGCTCTTCGCCAGACCGCGGATTACAAAGCGGACAATGTGAACCAACGGGAAGCGGCCCGCGCGCTGGGCTGGGCACGAATGCTGATTGAGGCGGTGCAAGGGAACGAAGAAGGACGATGAACGTCGAACGAGTAACTACTCAAGATCCAAGGATCCAAAGGGCGGTAACTGAGCTGGAAGGTCTGATTGCCAAGAACTATCCCGAAGCGACGTTCGAGTTGACCGAAGGGGAAGATCCTGAAGGGATCTACCTGACTGCCACTGTCGATACCGACAATCTTACCGAGATCCTCGGCATCGTCGACGAGCGCCTGGTCGACTTCCAGGTCGAGCAAGGATTACCACTCTACGTCGTGCCAGTTCGTCCAATTGAGCGAGTGATGCGTGAGCTTCGCCAACCCCGACCCAGGCGACGACCAAGAATCGTTATCGAAAGCACCGTTCCCGCGCCGCCCTGACAAGGTTCCGCTTTCCTAAAAATCCCCCTCCTTGACGTAGGGAACACTCCAGAGAATCACCTGCAGCAACACCGCCTTGCACCACGCCTGGTGCATCCGTTCCACGTCGTCGGCCGAATGTCCGTGGCTCGCGAGAAACGGGCGCGCCGCCATGGTGAACGGGTAGATCTGGGCGAGCACGTACCGAAAGCTGATATTCGGCGGCGCGCCCGCCGCTTGATCGGTCTGGTTCTTCCGGGTGCGATGATGGCGTAGCCCGATCTCGTGCTGGTAGTCCAGCCAGTGTTGATCGAATGGACGCCGACAGGTGTCGAGGATCCATTGCCGAAAGCGCGCTCGCGCCCGGGCGCGGTACTCGACCAGCGGCTTGCCCTCGGCATCCGCCGAAAAGGCGCCGAGGTGCGGCAGCGTCGCCGAGAACGCGTACCAGCGATCGAGATATCGGTCGACCTGATCGTCGAGCACGTCGCCGGCCAGCCGGAGGTACCTCTCGTCGACCTCATCGAAATCGACAGTTTGCCTCAGAAGCTGGAATTCTTCGAGCGTGACCGGCGAGCGCTCGACGTCCCGTCCGCCAAAGTCGTAACCCGGAATCGTCTGACCTTCCGCCATCCTCTCATCCCCCTTCGACCGGGCATCATTGTAAACGATCGTGCCGGGTCACGTCGGCCTCAGTGGGCTGGCGCGGCACGCCTGACCGCGGTCGCGGTGGTCCGAGGGGTGGGCGTCGTCCGGTGGGGCGCCCGCGAGGAAACCGGCGTCGTCGGCGGCGAGTGCGGCCTGGGCTTCGGCGGTTGAGGGGTCGCGGCCCGCGTGGGTACCGACGTGGCTGACCTGGTCACGGCGATTGGTCCGACGGTGACACTATCGCCCTTTCCGACGCTCAGCCGCTGGCCATCCGACGCGTACAGTCCGATTTGCAGCCGGTAGGTGCCAGCTTTGACGTTCTGGATCGGTAACAGGTGCCGATCCGGAATCTGATCCTTTGGATCCCAGGTCGAGGTGGGAAACTTTCCACTTCGGGGCTGGGAATCATTCCGCGAGACGACTCCTCCGCCCGCCCCGATCAGGTGAACGAAGACAGTGTAGGCTTTGTCCGGGGCCTGGTCGGCGCGCCAGAGCAGGACAACGTCCAGATTCGAGCCGCGCGGCTTCGCCTTCCAGCCGGTCAGGGCGATCTGCCCAGCGTAGTTGGCGTTCACCGGCGTGAGACCGGACACCGGGTGGGGCCTGGGCGCGACCGCGAGCGGCCCGAGCTTGACGCTGGACGGTCCTGGCTTCCCATCGACGATAACGCGCACCGGTTGGATCTCCGGTCGCAGGTACCGCCCGAAGTCGATCCAGTATCGCCCGGGAGCCAGATCGTCCGGGGGCGTGATCGTGAACCGGTTGACCATCGTCTCGTCGCTGGTCCAGGCGCTCGATGGCATTGGCGCGAGATCCTGCCCGGTCGGGCTGTTCCCGCCGTCGTCGACCACGTGGGCGAAAACCGACTGTTGCTGAGGATCCGCCGCCGGTTGTCCGACTCGCCAGGCCACGTCCACCTCGCTGGCCTTTCCTGGTTGAAGCTGTCGAGGCGCCGAGTAGCCGACGACGAGACTATCGTCTTCCAACGGCGCCTCGAGGTGGTGCCAATCCGGAGGGAGCCAATTGCCGAGTCCATGCCCGACTGTCACCTGATAGTCCGGTCCGACGTCCAGGCTGGCCGCCGGCAGCGGACCGCCGGGCGCCCGCCACGGGGCCAGCGCGGCGTCGAGGTCATCGCCGGGGGCGCGTCGGAAAAGGTAGGCGGCCCCCGCGCTGGCCGGAAACGTCAGCGTGCGGTCGGAATCGGCGAACTGGAAGGTGCTCGGATCCACCAGCGACGAAAGCACGGTCGGGCTTTCGTCGATCCCAACGGTGTCGCCGGTGCTGCCGAGCGCCAGAATCGGCCGGACCGGCGAGGCCGCGCGCGCGGACTGCACCGCGCGCAGGTCATCGCTTAAAGGGACGCCGAAGAAGGTGCCAAGCGGGTGAGCTTCGATGTAGGGCAGATACAGCGAGAAGGCGATGAGTTGAACCGCCGCCGCCCCGGCCGCCAGCGACGGACCGGTCGCGAGACTGATGATTGCCCGACCGCCAGCCAGTGGGCGGATTCGCGCGAGCGCCGCTCCGGCCAGTCGGGCCATCCCGTCGGCTCCCAGCCCAATCAGGATGAATTGGGCAGGAAATGTGTCCGCGAAGTGATGGATGTACACCGGAGCCGGCCGGTACAGCGACAGGACCGCCGGGGTCAGCCACCAGAGGAGAACGATCGCCTCCGGAGTCAGCCGGAGTCGGGCTGCGGGCCGCGGGGTGAGGGGCGCCATCATCCGCCACGCCGCGAGCGCCGCGCCAAGGAACAACAGGAGCCGCATCGGCAGCTCGATCTGCCCCAGCGCGCTCGCTTCCCTGGCAAAGGCCGGCGATGGGCCGGCGAGGACGTAGAATCCGGTTGGGCTGGCGAGCTGGACGACGAAATCGAGGGGTTGCAGGTCGAACGTCGCGCCGGGCGCGCCTTGGGCGGTCAGGTGGCCGAGCACGACGATCAGGTTCGGCGCCAGGGCCACCAGCGGCACGACGAGCGCCGACAGTCCCAACGCCGACCAGACCAGCGCGGCGCCCCGCCGGCTACGTGGCAGGCAAGCTTGAGCCAGCCCGACGACGGCGGCCAGCGGCCACGAGCTGTAGTTCAGCGCCACCATGATCGCCAGGGCGAGCCAGCTCCGCCCGAGGCCGGCCGCCCTGGTCCGCGAATCGGCTGCCCGAAGAATGCCCCAGAGCGCGACCACCGCGCAGGGTGCCAGGAAATCGATCGACCAGATCTTCCGCGAGAAGATCAGCGCCCAGCTTCCGCTGGCGAAAAGCAGGGTCGAGGTGAGGGCGATCCGTCGATTGAAGGAACGGGCAACGACCACGTAACTCAGTCCCACCGCGAGCGCGTTGAGCAGGCCAATCCCGAGGATCGCGGCACGCGGATCCGCCTGGAGAGCCAGAAATGGGGCGACCAGGTAATAGAGGATCGGGCTATGATAAAGCCCCGGAACCGAGCTTGCCTGCCCGTGCAGGGGAAAAACGTGATCCTGAAGGATCCCGCGAGCGTTGAGTACGACCGTCGCTTCGTCCAGCTTGTACTCGGCGATGTCTGGGCGCGCCAGGCGCGGAATCGCCGCGACGCATCCCAAAAGGAACGCGACCGGCCACGGGGACGTGAGCCAACGGGCCATGCGAGGTGGCCCACCAAGATTCATCGTCGAAGGGTACCCTCCCGCCTCGGTGAGCTTAGCAGTGAATTGTTAAGGATTTAATAAATAGTTCGTCGTGTCCAATGTATCGCGATCGCCGAGTGATCCGAACTCCGTTTCATTGGTATCATGTTGGAAAGCGCCGCGCCGGCCCCGGCCGCCCGACGAATTGCGTATAATATATCGTAAGAGGAGGAATCCCATGTCAATCGACAACGAACGAGACCTGCTCGGCTTGCTGGCAGCCGGGAAGGTCGTCGGAGCGACCTTGCAAGAAATGGCGGCCAGCGTCGAGCCCGGGGTCACCACCGGCGACCTCGATCAGGTTGCCGGTCGCGCGCTGAAGCGCCACGGGGCGCGATCCGCCCCCCAGCTCTTTTACGGCTTTCCGGGCGTCGCCTGTATCAGCGTCAACGACGAGGCGGTCCACGGCATTCCCGGCCAGCGCGTGCTCCGCTCCGGCGACCTCGTCAAGCTCGATCTGACCGTCGAGCTCGACGGATACGTCGCCGACGCGGCGATCACCGTGCCGGTCGGCGACGCGTCGGCGCGGAAACAGAAGCTGATCGCCTGCGCGGAAGAGGCCTTCCAGCGCGCCATGGGCGCCACTCGAACCGGGCGGCCGATTTACGAGATCGGTCGCGCCATCGAGTCCGAGGTCAAGCGCCAGGGATTCACCGTGCTGCGCGAGCTCTGCAGCCACGGCGTCGGGCGGAAGATCCACGAAGAGCCGACTATCCCCAACTATGACGATCGACGCGCGCGTCGCCAACTGACCGAGGGCCTGGTCATCACCGTCGAGCCGATCATCTCGGCCGGATCCGGCCACGTCGTCACCGCCAAGGACGGCTGGACGGAAAAAACCTCGGATGGCAGCCTGTCAGCTCACTTCGAGCACACGATCGTGGTAACCGGCGAGCGGCCACTCATTCTCACTGCCGCCTGAGCGCTTTTCCGTCAGACAATACGCTTGACACGCCGGTCTGGTCGGTTTATGCTCCGGGCCAGGAGACGACGAAGCGCACGGTCGTGCCAAGACCCGGCGAATTCCGAGCCAAGGAGAAGTGCATGGCAGGTTCGACCACGACCAGCATTTTCGACGAGATCGGCGTCGCGCCGGTCATCAACGCGGTCGGGCACCAGACGGTGCTTGGCGGCTCCCAGCTCTCGCCCCGGGTGCGCGCCGCGATGGAGGACGCGAACCGTTATTTCGTGGACATGCGAGATCTGCTGGAGCGCTCCGGAAAGTTGATCGCCGACGCCCTGGGCGCCGAGGCGGCCTACGTCACGCCCGGCTGCGCCGCCGCCCTGGCGCTGGGAACCGCCGCGTGCATCGCGGGAAGCGATCCGGACCGGATCGGCCAGCTTCCCGACACCACCGGTCTGAAGAACGTCGTGCTCATCCAGAAAAAGACCCGCTACAAATATGACCGCTGCCCGACGATCGTCGGTGGTCGCCTGGTCGAAGTTGGCGACGACCAGGGAACGTCGGCCGCCCAACTGGACGACGCGATCGGAGAACGAACCGCCTGCGTGCTGTATTACGCGAAGGCCCAGGGCCAACCCGGAACGCTCTCCCTGGCCCAGGTCGTCGAGATCGCCCATCGACGGTCCGTCCCGGTGCTGGTGGACGCCGCCGGCGAAGTGTTCCCCCTGGACTACATGCGTGGCTTTCCGCGCTCCGGCGCCGACCTGATCGGGTTCGGGGCCAAGTACTTCGGTGGGCCAAACTCGTCGGGCATCCTCTGTGGCCGAAAGGATCTCGTCGAATCGGCCTCGCTGCAGGGTTTCATCGGATTCGAGTCGACCGGCTCGCGGTCCTTTGGCCGCCCGCTCAAGCTCGACCGTCAGGAGATCGTCGCGGTCGTCGTCGCCCTTCAAGAGTGGTTCAGCCTCGATCACGAGGCGAGGCTGCGGGGCTACGATCGGATGCTCCGCGCGATCGCCGATCGCCTTCAGGGATTGCCCGCGGTGACAGCGACGCTGCTGCCCGCCGGGTCGGGCCCGGCGACGCGATTGGACGTCGCGATTCAGCCGCGACCCAACGGCTGGAACGCCGGCGAAGTCGCGCGCGTGCTCCGCCAGGGCAACCCGAGCATCCGACTGGCCGTCCTGGGCGACGTTCTATCGATCTCGGTCGCGACCGTCACTCCGGGCGACGAGATGGTGATCGCCGATCGACTGCGCGCCGCCCTTTCGGCCTAGGCCGGGCGACCGATCAATGGCTGATCTCGGCAGTTCGCCCTCCAACTCTCGTCGGTCCGATCCGACACGTTCGGCGATCGCGCCCGGGGCGAGCGTCACCGTTGCCCTGGATTCCGAGCAGCTCCGCCAGGTTCGCGCGCTCGCGGTCGGCCTGCACGCCACGCGCTCGCTCGACGAGCTGCTTGACCGCGCGCTGGAGGCACTCGAGCGAGTCACCGGAGCGGATCGAACGTTCGTCGCGCTGCTCGACGACGCCCGAACCGAGGTGCGCGGCCGCCGCGGACGGGGCATCGCGCCTGACACGGTGGTCCGGATCGCCGCCCCCGTTCGCCGGACGGCCGCCGCAGACTCGGGCATCATCTCCACGGTGGTCCATAGCGGCGCGCCCGCGCTGCTCGCGATGACCGATCCCTTTCCCCAGGAATATGCGAGTCCGGCGTTCGGTCCGTACTCCGAGGCACTGACGGTGCCCCTGGTGGGACCGGGCGGCACCCTGGGGACAGTCACCAGCGCCTGGCAGGTTTCGACCAGACCACGGGCCGGGGCCGAAGAGCTGGCGCTGATCATGACCGATCACCTGGCGGCCGCGGTCGATGCCCGCCGCCGAATCGACCTCGAGCGCCGCGAGCGAACGATCGCCGAGGAGCTGCACACCCTCGCGCAACGCATCACCGCGGGCCTGAGCCTGGATTCCGTCCTCGCCTCGGTGCTCCGCGCCGCCGAAAAACTCCTGAATGCGTCCTCGGCAAGCGTCTTTCTCGGCGCGCCCGGCGGCGGCGTCAGCCCCCGCCGTTTCACGACCCGGAATACCGGGGTGCCGCACTGGGATGATCACGTCAGGACGCGGCAATCCGGGGTGACCGCGACCGTCCTGCGAACCGGGGAGCCAGCCGTGATCGAAGACACGTTCCGGGACCTGCGTACTCGCGGGGTAGGTGACGGCGACAGCCGGACGTTCGTCGCGATGCCGATCCGATACCAGGACCAGATCCTGGGCGTTCTCTACGTCGACTGGCACGAGCGACGGAAAGTGAGCAGCGGCGACCTGCGGCTGGTCGAGACGCTCGCGACGTACGGCGCGGTCGCGGTGCAGAACGCGCGCCTCCTCGAGGAGGCGGTCGAGGCGGCGCGCTTCGACGGGGTCTTGCTGGCCGCCCGCACCGTTGCCCACGAGATCAACAACGATCTCGCCCTCGTGATGGGGATGGCCGAGATCGCCCAGATGCAGGCGCGCGCCGGCCACCAACCGGACCCCGCGATTCTGGACGACGTCATCCACGGCGCCCAGCGCATTGCCAACCACGTCCGCCAGCTCCAGGGCGTCGTCCGCGTCGAGCAGCGGCACGTGCAGAACCTGCCACCGCTCCTCGATCTGGAACAGTCGTCCGAATGACCGCCCAGCCGACTCAGCGCAGCTCGCCAGATGCCGGTTGCTCGACCAGCGGCGTTTCTTCCGGCGGTCGAATCCCGCGGAACAACGAGAAGAAGAGCGCCGCGTTCAGCAATTGAAACACGGCGCCAATCTCGAACGGCAGCTCGAGCGAGATCGTCTCGAAGATGTAGCCGGCGGCGAGTGGACTGATCGACGCCGAGAGCTGCGAGGGCAGATTGCTGAGCCCGGCCGCCGCCGAGCGCTCCTCCTTGGACACGACGCCCATCGAGTACGACTGTCGAAGGGGAATACTGGCCCGCTGGAACGACATCCGGACAAAGTAGACGGCCCCGGCCAGCAGGAAGCTGGGCATCCACGGCAGCACGGCGAGCAGGGCGACGCCAATCAGCCGCACCCCGACCACCGCCCGCACGACGCCGAGCTTCCGCGCCAGCGCCGGCGCCGCGAGGTAGGGTATCGCCGCCCCCAGATTGACCGCCGCGAAGAGCAGGCCGATCGTCCCCGGACTCGCGCCGAATCGGCGATACAACCAGTACGACAGGAACGGTGAGAAAAATCCGACCCCCAGGCCGTTGACCAGATTGGTCACCGCCAGTCGCCCGATGACGTTTCGCGATTGGCGGGGCAGAATGGCGCGCCGCGGGCCGTTCTTCGCGGCTCGACGCACCGTCTCACGCACCGGCAGGATCGTCACCAGCATGACGACCGCCAGCACGCTGGTCAGCACGAACAGCGGCTTGTACGAGTCGGCGGCCGAATAGTGGAGGTGAGTGCTCAGGAGGTCCGGCACGGATGCGAGGAGCGCCCCGGTGGTGCTGCCGATCGAGTCGGTGAAGGAAAAAGCGGAGAACACCTTGTTGCGATCGACGGCGGACGAGTGATCGGCGATCAGGGCCTGTTGGGCCGGATAGAAGGGTCCACCCGAGCCAGCGCCACCGGCCCCACCGCCGCGCCCCAGGGTGCCAAAAGCGCACGCGGCCACGATCACCCAGAAGTTACCGGTGAACACCATGACCAGCGCGCCGATCGCGGTGAAAATCGGAAAGACGATCAGGAAGGGCTTCCGACCGACCTGGTCGGCGAGCAGACTGACCGACACGGTGAGGAAGGCACTGATCAACGCGCCCGCGGTGAACAGCTCTCCTAGCGAAACGCCATTGAAGCCAATTTGGAGGAGGTACAGCGGCAGAATGACGATCAGGTAGCCCTGGCTCAGGCTCCGGGCGGCTCGACTGGCGGTGATCCAGCGCAGGTCAGACGTGAACCAGGGCGGCAGCGCGGGCGCCGATACCCTCATGCGCCGAACGTACCCAGATCGAGCCGCACCCAATCGTTCCAGCGCTGCCCCGGCTCGAGAACGATCACCCCGGCGTCGATTCCCCGGCTCGCCAGGTTGAAGGCATCGGTCGGACAGGTATAGGGCTCGAAGCAAATCGTCGGCCGAGTGGCTGGCGCGTAGACGACCCATTCGCGGAAGGTCGGGCCCGCCGCGACCCGCAGCCGAAGGTTCGACGACCGGTCGCCCAGCTCGCACGCGGAGTGGTCGTCGGAGCGATCGAGCGCGGTATAGACGTCGTCCAGGTGGACCGAGCCGAGGGTCCGCGGGGCACGAAAGTCGCGCTCCGGCGATGCCGCGACCACCGCGCCGGTCGGCACCAGCGTCTCGTCCAACTGCCAGATTTTCTGGGCGGGAATGCGCACGACCGCGGCGCGACGGTCGCCGCCCGGCACCAGCGGCAATCGGAAGTAAGGATGCCAGCCAAAGCCCATCGGCATCGGCGCGTCACCCAGATTGGTGCCTTCGACGCCCATGCGAAGCGCCCGCCCCGAGAGCTGGAACGTCAACGCCAGGCGGAACTTGAACGGGAACTGCCGCTCGGTCGCCGCGTCGGACTCCACCGCGCAGACGAGCGTCGCCGCGTCGGTCGCCGTCTCGGCGGCGACGACCGACCAGACTCGGTCTCTCACCAGGCCGTGAATCGCGTGGCGCTGCCCCGGCGTCCGGTCCACCTGGATGTCACGGCCCCCGAAGCGGGCGTGGCCATCGCTCAGGCGATTCGGGAACGGATAGAGCACCGGCGCGCCGAAGTGGCCAGGTGGTTGCACGGCTGGCTCATCGGCCGGCTGTAAGAAGGTCTCGACCGCGCGACCATCGATCTCCGCGCCGAAGCTGACCAGGTCGCAGCCCAACCCGGGCACGACCCGCGCCCAGCTCCGTCGCTCGCGGTCGCGGAGAACCCGCGTCTCGCCCGACCAGAACGTATCGGTCACGGTCTCGATCTCGAATCGCTCGCTCATGCACCGTCTCCCCGCGCCAGAACCGGAGCGATCTCCGATCGACCGGCCCAAACACAGTGTAGCACGGTCACTTCGCGAGCGGTAGGCTGAAGGAGAAGGTCGATCCCAGTCCCGGCGCGCTCTCGAACCAGATTCGCCCGCCGCTCGCGTCGACGATCTGCTTGCTCAGGTAAAGGTCGAGCGGGACGATCCCGAGGTAGCCAGGCTCGCCCGGCGGCACGAGCTCGTAGAACGGCTCGAAGACGAAAGGCTGGCGCTCCTCGGGAACTCCGACCCCGCGGTCGGTGACCGCGACGATGGCTTCGTCGTTGTGTCGAAGGGCGGTCACGTCGATCTCGCCGCCCGACGGGGAGTAGCGCATCGCGTTTTCGAGGAGGTGGGTGATGACTTCGCCGATCAGCTCACGGTCCGCCTTGATGATCAGCGCTTCCGGCCCGTCGATCCGGAAGTGGTGTTCTCGGGTCGTGCTCGCGGTGCGCGCGGTCAGGTCGCGCGTCAGCGCGGACAGGTCGAACTGTTCCAGCCGCAGGCTAACCCCACCGGGTCGGACGCGGATCACCGAGAGGAGGTCGTCGAGAATCATGACCATGCGCTCGACGTGACGGGCGATCGCTTCCAGCGCCCCGCGCGAGGCCGCGTCCTTGGCGCCGGCGCGCAGCAGCCACTGGGTCCGACCCTTGATGACGGTGAGCGGCGTGCGCAGCTCGTGCGCGGCGGCCGCCATGAACTCCTCGCGCAGGCGGAGCGCCTGTCGGACTTTCTGGAGAAGCTGCGCGTTGTCGATCGCCACCGCGAAAAGGTCGGCGACCGTCAGGTTAAAGCCCAGGTCACTCCGGCTGAAGTGACGGGGTACCGGCGACGCGTAGGTCACCACGCCGATCAATTGTCCGCGGCTCCGCAGGGGAAGCGAGAGGACGCTCTTGACCCGCTCGCGACCGGCGACTTCCCGGGTGAACGTCAGCTCCGGCGGAATCGCCGCGGCGTCGTCGATGACCTGCGGCTCGCCCGTCCGGGCGGCCCGGGCGGAGAGCGAGGGCGCATCGTAGGAGATCGTACCCAGGAGCTGCCGCGCCTCCGGCGTCTTGCCCCGCCAGTCGACCATCGTCAGCTCGCGGCGAGATGGGTCGGCCAGCCAGACGCCAACCGCGCTCGCCCTCAACAAGCTCATGGTCAAGGTCATCACGACGTCGATGACGCGGGGAAGCTCGACCTCCCGAACTAACGCCTGGGCGATGTCGGCGAGGGCCTGCTCCCGGATCAAGAGTCGCGTCTTTTGTCGATCGGAGATCACCCGATCGGTCACATCGTGGCCGGTCACGACCACGGCCGGTAGGCTCCTATCCGCGCCGTGCAACGGGCTGATGGTGTACTCGCACTCGCGGATGCCGCTCGCGGAAGGATAGCTGACCTCCGACGTGATCGGCTGCCCTGACTCGAACACCCGAGTTTTCTGCCGATCGAACGTCTCGCGGGAGCTCTCCGACAGCCCGATCGCGCTCAACGCGCGGTCGATCCGGTCACCCGGCTTCAGGCCCAGCGCCTTTTCCGCCGCCCGATTCGCATAGAGGCAGTGCCCCGGCGCGCCGATCACGAAAATGAGATCGGTCGCCGCGGCAAGAATCTCGTCGAGCATCCGTGCGTCGTTCCGGATGCTGGCTACCGGGTCAGATGGCACGTCGTCCATCCTATCGCGCTCGTCGCCGCGTTGGTCGGGTCCCCATCGGCGGGCAACCGTCGACTCTGCGCACGTTTCAGACCGCCGTGCCGTCCGGGTGGGGCCGGGAACGCCAACGTGGTACACTTCTGTCGCGCAAGGAGGAAACCGGCGATGGATTTGGGATTGAAGGGGAAGGCGGTCCTGGTGACCGGGGGTAGTCGAGGGATCGGGCGGGCGATCGCCCACGCCTTCGCCGACGAGGGCGTCAACGTCGCGATCTGCGCCCGGGGCGAGGACCGATTGCGGGAGACGGAGGAAGAGCTACGCGCCAAAGGCGTGAAGGTCGTCGCGGTCGCCGCCGACGTTTGCCGTCGTGAGGACGTGGAGCGTGTGGTTGCCACCGCGTTCGAGGGGCTCGGGCGGCTCGACGTGCTGGTGAACAACACCGGGGGGACGCGAGGCCGGGGGCTGCTCGAGACGACCGACGACGAGTGGCGCGAAAGCGTCGAGCTCAACTTCTTTTCGGCGCTCCACGCCAGTCGCGCGGCGATTCCCTGCTTTCGCAAGCAGGGCGCCGGCGTCATCGTCAACGTGTCGTCGATCTACGCGAACGAGCGGTCGGAGGGCCAGCTCGGCTACAACGCGTTCAAGGCCGCGCTCAGTGTGTTCGGCAGTCGGCTGGCGAAAGAGCTGATTCCCGACAACGTCCGGGTCGTCTCGGTGGCGCCGGGCTCGATCCTCTTTCCGGGCGGTGGCTGGCAGCGCCGGATCGACGCCAATCCCGAGCACATGGCGAAGTGGGTCGAGCGCGAGCTGCCGGCCGGGCGCTTCGGCCGGCCCGAGGAAGTGGCGAGCGTCGTCGTCTTCCTCGCGTCGGACAAAGCCTCCTGGGTCAACGGCGAGATGGTCCGGGTCGACGGCTTGCAGTCGCGCTGGGCGATCTAACCTCTAGCCGCACAACGTACCAAGATTGCTGATCGCGGCGCTCTTCCCGGCGGTTTGTCCCGTGGAGTCGTTCCAGGTCAGCACGTAGGTATCGGTCCCGCTGCATTGAGGGTAGAGGTCGACCCAGGGGGGATTAGGCGGGTTACTCGCGCTTGAGACCGCCGACGTGGCGTAGGTGAAGGTGCTTCCGCTGAATCCACCGCTGTTGGTCGCGGAGATGAACCCCTTGTACGGGCCAATACCTCCGGTCCAGGTCCAGGATACGGTCACCGAACTGTTGGAGGCATTGAACGTCGCGGTCATCGACTGGATCACCAACCTCGGAATCGGCGTGTTGGTCGGGGTCGGCGTGTCGGTCGGCGTTGGCGTCCGGGTCGGGGTGGACGTCGGGGTCGGGGTCGCGGTCGGAGTGAACGTCGCGGCCGGCTTCGGACGTTTGGCGAGGCTTCACGCGTGCGCAGAGGTCACGCTTGGATAGCGC
>JBOGTX010001016.1:0-2792 GCA_050695695.1 Chloroflexota bacterium | reverse complement strand
CCTCACCCCCTGCCCCTCTCCATCGGAGATGGCGAGGGGAGAGGCGGCGACGGCGCGCCGAGCGCGCTTCCCGGTTCCCCCTCTCCATCGGAGATGGAGAGGGGGAACCGGGTGAGGCCGCGCCCCTCACCCCAGGTGATTGCGAATCGCTTTCGTGAGCGAGTGCTGAGTATCGTCGGTGCTCAACTCCCAGACCATCATCCCGCCGAGGTTCTGAGACTTGACGTAATCGGCCTTCGCGGCGAGCGAATCCGGGTCGTCGTAGGTGATCATGACTCCGTTCGTGGCATTGTACAGCCAGGGCGCCTTGGCTTCGTCGTGCCAGAATCGCGGGTAGGTTCCGAGGTAGTTACTCTTCAGATCGCGGTAGGCAAAGATGCCCGGGCCGCTCGTCCCCTGGGGTAAGCCTTTGGCCGGCTGAAAGAGCCCGTCGTTGACGTCGGGAACCCCTTTCCAGCCGCTCCCGAAGAACGGCACGCCGAGGACGAGCTTGGCCGGCGGGACTCCGGCGAGGAGATATGCCTGGACGGCGGCGCTCGCGTTGTAGGCAAGCCGCTGCGCGATCGGCGACGGGTCGTTCGACGCGCTGAAGAGCGGCGCGGCGAAATTCGTGACCGTGCTCCAGGTGCCGTGAAAGTCGTAGGCCATCAGCCCGAGCCAGTCAAGGTAGGGATGGATCGCCCCGAGCTCGAGCGTGGTGTAGTGGGCCGGGCCGGCCGGCGCCGCGATGGTTAACAGGTGGTGGGTCCCTTCAGTCGATTCCGCCAGGTCAAGTTGCCGGCGTAGCTCGGCGAGCAGCCGGGTGAAGCCGTGGCTCTCGCTCGCGGTCGGATATTCCCAGTCCACGTCGATGCCGTCGAAGCCACCCTGCCGCATGAGCCCGACCGCGGAGCTGGCGAATTGCTTGAGCGCGGCGTCGGTCTTCACCACCTCGGAAAAGTGGTTCGTCCGGGCAGCCCCGCCGATCGAGAGCGACGTCCGCAGGCCGGGATGCCTGGCTTTGAGCTGGCGAAGGGCAGGCAGATTCGTCCGATCGACCCGGGGGCTCATCGGAACGCAGACGCCCTGATCGGTCACCGTGGCGAACGCGTAGTTCAGATGATCGAGCTGGTCAGCCGGAACGTCTGAGACGTGGTAGTTGCGGTCGATGCTCCACCCGGCGAAGTAGGCCACGACCCGGCGCGGCGACGGGGCCGCCGTTGGCGAGGGGCTGGCTGGTTCTTCCCGTGGGGCCACGGTCGAGATTGGCGAAGGCACCGCCATCGCGTCGGGCGAGGGGCTCGCCGAAAGGAATACGTCCGTTGGGGATGCCGAAGCTGGCCACGTCGCCGCGGCGGGAACGGCCGGCGCGGCCGGCGCGCATGCCGCCAGGAGGCACAGCCCCGCCAGGCCAAAGCCGTTGGCCAGGATCATTCGCCGCGATCGAAGGAGTGCCGAGCTCTTGATGTTTGATTACCTCTCGGTTGCCTGCTGAAGACCGTCATCGACGCGCGTGTCGTCCGTCTCCTCCCATGCATACCCGCGCGGGTTACAGCCGCTCGAAGACGCCGGCCGCGCCCATGCCCGCGCCGATGCACATGGTGACGACGCCATAGCGACCCTGGCGTCGCTCCAGCTCGTGGAGGAGCTGAACGGTCAGCTTGGCGCCGGTGCAGCCCAGTGGGTGTCCGAGGGCAACCGCGCCGCCGTTGACGTTCACCTTCTCTTGATCGAGGCCGAGCTCCCGGCAGACGGCGAGCGCCTGGGCCGCGAAGGCTTCGTTGAGCTCGAAGAGGTCGATGTCGGAGATCGACAGCCCGGCGAGCTTCAGCGCGCGGGGAACCGCCGCGACCGGTCCGATTCCCATGATCTCCGGACGCACGCCGGCCACCGCAAAGCTGACGAATCGCGCCAGTGGCTTCAGCCCCATCGCCCGCGCCGTCTCGCCTTCCATCACGACCACTGCCGCCGCGCCATCGCTGGTTTGCGACGAGTTGCCCGCGGTGACGGTGCCGTGTGTCTGGAAGACTGGCTTCAGCCTGGCCAGGGCGGCCGGCGTGGTGTCGCGGCGTGGACCTTCGTCGACGCTGACGGGGCGGGTCGATCGGGTTGGGCCGTGGGGACCGGGCGCCACCTGCTCGACCTCGACCGCGACCGTCTCGGCGGCGAACCGGCCGGCGTCCAGCGCCGCGATCGCCCGCTGGTGGCTGCGGAAGGCGAACGCGTCGGCGTCGTCGCGGCTCACCTGGAACTCACGCGCCAGGTTCTCGGCGGTCAGGCCCATGCTCAGGTAAACCGCCGGGTAGTTGTCGGCGAGCCATGGATTCGGCGCGAAGTCGTTGCCGGCCATGGGAACCATGCTCATCGATTCGGTGCCGCCGGCGACCAGGATCGAGCCCATGCCACACATGATCTGCTGTGCGGCGAGGGCGATCGCCTGCAAGCCCGAGGAGCAGAAGCGATTCACCGTCTGAGCCGGTACCTCGTAGCCGAGGCCGGCCCGCAGGGTGGCGATCCGGGCGACGTTCATGCCCTGCTCGGCCTCGGGCATCGCGCATCCCAGGATCACGTCCTCGATTTGCCGGGGATCGAGACCGGCGGTGCGCTCCACCGCGGCGCGGATCGCCGTCGCGGCCAGCTCGTCGGGCCGGACGGTGCGCAGGCCGCCCCGGGGCGCTTTGCCGACCGGGGTGCGAACGGCAGTGACGACGACGGCTTCTTTCATGGCGACTCCTGTTCTCGGCAAAACACACGTCGATTATTACTCATGGTGCCGCGGAGACCTCTCTCCCGGCCTCTCCCCGGCGCGGGGA
>JBOGTX010001015.1:0-3413 GCA_050695695.1 Chloroflexota bacterium | reverse complement strand
GGGGTAAGCACGAGAGAGAACGCGCGGGTCGCTTTTGCATCTCTTGAAGCACCCGCTCGACCGGTTGGAGAGGGATCACGTAGACCGGCAAGCCTTGCTCCACCTGGAACTCAAACAGGCGATCCAGGAGCTCCTGGTCGACGATCTCCTCCACATCAGCAAGGTCAACCGTTGCTTTCAGGTAGATTCCCTCTGGATCATCTCCGTGCGCAACGTCAAAGCTCACCATTGCGTTTGACAACCCGGCACGGCCCACTTTGATGGCCGGGAGCGGCCCACCTTGGTCACTGACGAGGGTGGGTGGGATAGTAGCCGTCGCCGTAGCCCTTCCTCTTTTCTTTGCTTCTTTCTTTTCTCCTTGTGGACGATGTGGATAACTGGGAACCGCCCAGCCACGCTCGAGCATCGGGCTCATCCCTTGCGCCGACGCTGGTCGAGCGTCCGGCGGAAGCGAAACGATTCGGTGCCGGTCTCGATGATGTGGGCCCGATCCGTGATCCGATCCAGTAACGCCTTGCACAAGCGGGCGTTGGGAATGACCTGGGTCCACTCCGAAAACGGCAGGTTCGTCGTGAGGATGACCGCTGCCTTCTCGGCCCGCTCGGCGATGACCTGGAATAAGAATTCCGCCCCGACCTCCGCCAGTGGGACGTAGCCGACTTCGTCGATCGCGATCAGGTCGTAGCGCTCCCAGCGCGCCAGCACCCGACGCAGTTGGAGCTGCTGCTTGGCCTCGACCAACTCGTTGACCAGGTTGGCTGCGGTGCTGAACCGCACCCGGTGCTTTTGCCGACACGCTGCCACGCACAAGCCCGTCAGCAGATGCGTCTTGCCGGTCCCGGATTCCCCCAGGAACACGATTGGCTCCGCCCGGGTGATGTATTCACCCTGCGCCAATTCCTGGATCCGCGTGGGCGAGACCTGGGGCGCCTGGGCGAAATCGAAGTCCTCCAAGGTTTTGACCCGAGGCAGATGCGCTTCCCGAACCCGGCGGCTCACGGTGTTGCGCTCGCGCTCGTCCAATTCGGCTTGGAGCAAGGCGTCCAGGTAGCCCAGATAGGTTTGGCGCTCCCGTTCGGCCTGCGCGGCGAGGCCGACACACTGGCCCGCGAGCGTCGGCAGACACAGGGCCTTGCAGTGCTGCTTGATCACGCTTTCTTGGAGCGCGGTGCTCTCACTCATCGCGCACCGCCCCCGACCAATAGTTGATCGTAGGCGTCGACCGTGGGCAGCGGCCGCTCAAATTGGGCTAACGCGCCGAACTCGATCGGGTCCATCGTGCGGCGCGTCAGGTCGGGCGTCACCATCAGGTGCTGGACGGCCGCGCTGTCCTGGCACCCCAACGCCAACGCCGCCTCAATCGCCGCGCGGAGCCGGTCGCTGCCGTGCGCCCGCCCCAATTGCAGTAACGCGATCATCTCCTTGGTTCCCGGTTGCCGCCCGTGCCGCTCGATCAACCCCTGCCAGAACGTATCGTAGCTGGAGGGCCACCGCCCGGCTTTGCGCCATTGCTCCAGCGGCTTACTCCCGGCCAGTGCGCCGGGCTTGTGCTCGAGGGTGTCGAGATAATGCTCCAGCTCCAGAATCTCTTGATAGCGGTCGTAACGACGCTCGTGGTCGGCGACGCACCGGTTGGCGTGCCAGACCTCGACCCGGGCCGGGAAGAGCTTGACCTGGACGGTCGTCCCCGCGGCCAGCGGGACGGAATAGGCATTCGTGCGGACTTTGACCGTGCCCAGTGTGCTCACCGTGGGGAAGCTCGTCTCGGCCAGCTCGAAATCCTCGGTCACCAAGGGCTGGAGATGAGCCCGTTCGACCAGCAGCGCCGCTCCCACGCTCTGGGTGCGCCCGGCGAGCGTGCGGCCTTCGTCCTGCCGACACGCCGCCAGCAACTGGGCGTTGAGCGCGGCGAGATCCGCGGCGCGGGGCACCGGCACCCAATGATTCCGGCGGAAGGTCCCAACTTCATTCTCGACCCCGCCTTTCTCGTGCGCCTCCGCCGGGGTGCAGAACTCGGATTGGAACTGCCAGTGGGAGCGAAAGGCGATGAAGCGCGCCGTCTCCTCGCGCTGGAAGCCCCGCACGATCTTCCGCACGGCCGAACTCAGGTTGTCGTAGCGCAGTCGTGCAAAAACGCCGCCGAAGTAGTGAAACGCTAGTTGCTGCCCTTCCAGAAAGGCTTGCTGGGTGGCTCGGAGATACGCGCGATGAAAGGCCGCCCCGCTCGCCATGCTCCGCAGCGTGAAGACCTGCAACGCGATCTGCTCCCCGCCCAGCTCGGCGACCGCCTCGTACCAGTCGACTTGCGCCTCGCCGCCCCAGGCGTAACTTTGCGGGACGAAGCTCTCACGGTGCAGCAGCCCGAGCGCGAGCTTGCGCCCGCGGACATACTCCCGCACCGTCGATTCCGCCACCCGTTCGTGGGGCCATTCCTGCTCAATCCGGGTGTAAATCCGATGAGCGGTATGCCGCTGTTTGCGGGGCGCGTGCCGATCCGCTTCCAGGATGGCATCGATGAACGCCACCAGCGGTCCCAACCGCGGGCGAGCTCGAGCCGTCGTCGGCTTCTCGATGGGAATTGCCTGGCTCAGGGCCTCACGCACCAGTCGCCGATGGACCCCGAACTTGCGCGCGACCCCTTGGATCGTCCCAACCCCGAACTCATACTCCCGCCGTAGCTCTTCAAAGAGTTCCACGTTCGCTTTTCTCCGACGCATCCGTTCCCCTCAGCCGTTCTCCGCGTCCTCAGGGTAACGGTTTTCGTCAGCGCCGGTGGGCCACTCCCGACCATCGAACTGGGCCAACCAAGAGTATCAAACGCAACTACTCCGGCAAGCGCGATGATCACGGTGCGAACGCGTCGAATGCTCGGTCTCATGATGGCTCTTAGCCCAGTAACCGACGTGGCGCGAACAGGTCCAAGGGGTCAGTGCGGTACTGGGTCGCGTCAAAGTCGTAGAGAAGCTGGGGATCACCCGCGCCGTACTCCCAAACCTCCAGTGATGGATATGGCGTTCCCCAGACGCTCGTCACCGAGGCCCGGCCATCCTGCAACGTGAGTGTGATCAGATTGATGATGGGCGGCGCGATCTTGATCACGCCCTGGGTTGCCTGGCAGTACGCACTGATCGTATTCTCCCGCAGAGTCCTCGACTTGGCGACGACGACCCCGCAGGCGCCGACCGTTCCCTGTCCGCGCTGACCCGCCCAGATTCCTCCCACGCCGATCGTCCGACCGGCGTCAGAGCTCTCCGCCAACGGGCCGTCGGAGTTATTGGAAATATCCTGCTGCAACCGGTAGGTGCCGCCGTAGGCATCCGCGCCCCGGCTATCCCCGATGAACCCCCACGCACTTGCCGTCGGGATGAATCGCTCGATACAGAAGCGGATCCCGGGGCCGCCCGGATCCGCGC
>JBOGTX010001014.1:0-5723 GCA_050695695.1 Chloroflexota bacterium | reverse complement strand
GCGTTGATCCTCGGCGTCCTGGTGATCGGGACGTCGATTCTCGGCGCCGACCTCCGGATCATCCCGAACGACCAGGAGACGGTGATCAGCCAGATCGCGCGGACGATGACCGGCAAGGGAGTATACTATTACCTGATCCAGTTCTCGACCGCGCTCATCCTGATGCTTGCCGCCAACACCAGCTTCAACGGCTTTCCCCCCCTGCTTTCGATCATGGCGCGCGATCAGTACGTGCCCCACCAGTTCGCCTTTCGGGGCGACCGCCTGGCCTACAGCAACGGCATCATCGCCCTCGCGGTGCTGGCGATCGCTCTGCTCATCGCGTTTCACGGCAGCGTCGGCGCCCTGATCGGGCTGTACGCGATCGGCGTCTTCACGTCGTTCACGCTGAGCCAGAGCGGCATGGTCCGCCACTGGCTGCGCCTGCGCGGGCCGAACTGGCGTCGCAGCATCGTGATCAACGCGACCGGCGCGGTGATGACCGGGATCGTCACCCTGGTGATCGGCGTGACGAAGTTCCACGAGGGCGTCTGGATCGTGCTCATCCTGGTCCCGCTCATCGTCGGGATGTGCCTGCTCATCCACGGGCACTATCGCGTTGTTGCCACCCAGGTCAGCCCGGAGACGCCGGTCAACTCGGAAGACATTCGCCTGCGGGTGATCGTGCCGATCGGATCGCTGAATTTGCCGGCCCAGCAGGCGCTGGCCTTCGCGCGGGCGGTGTCGTCGACGGTGACCGGCGTCCACGTCACCGACGATCTCGGGGCGGCCGAGACGCTCAAGAAGCAGTGGCAAGAGAAGATCGACGGCCACGGTCAGTTGGTGATCATCGAATCGCCCTACCGGTCGCTGGTTGGGCCGCTACTCGCCTACCTGGACTCGGTCCACGAGCAGCACCCGACCGACACGGTGATGGTGATCCTGCCCGAGTTCGTTCCGTCGCGCTGGTGGGAGCACCTGCTGCACAACCAGACCGCGTTCTTCCTGAAGGCGGCGCTGCTTTTCCGCCCCGGGGTCATCGTGGCCAACGTCCCCTACCACATCCGCCGCGGCAAGCTTCCGGCCGAGACGGCCGAGCAGCCATTTAGTCAGTTTTGACGATCAGGTTGGGGGAAATTGCCCTGCGATTCCCCCCAACCTGATCGTCAAAGAGCGTCAGGAATGGCACGACGCTTGCAGCCCTTCAAGTGGTGGCCCCCCACGTGTGCACAATGTGGTAAATCTTGACGTGGCCTCCCCGACTCGCTACTGTAGAAAGTAGCACGGAGGTGCCGAGCGATGCGTTCGACGACCGAACCTCGCCCCGGGACAAAGACGTCCCCCGCTCCGGCGACGTCATCCCGGTTGCCCCAATCCCGACTCCTCGACCTTTATGACACCATGCTGCTCAGCCGGGTTCTCGACGAGCGCGCCTGGCTTTTGAACCGCCAGGGGCGGGGATCGTTCACGATCTCGTGCCAGGGCCACGAAGCGGCCCAGGTTGGATCGGCGCTGGCCCTTCGCCCTGGCCAGGACGTCGTCTTCCCCTATTATCGCGACGTCGGCGTGGTGCTGACCCTGGGCATGACGCCCCGCGACCTCATGCTCGCCTTCTTCGCCCGCGCCGCCGACCCCTCGAGCGGGGGGCGCCAGATGCCAAATCACTTCGGGTCGGCGGCCCACAAGATCGTGAGCGTTTCCAGCCCGGTCGCGACCCAGATTCCCCAGGCGGCCGGCGCCGCGTTGGCGATCAAAGTCCGTGGGGAAGCCGCCGCGGTCGCGGTGTACTTCGGTGAGGGCTGCACCAGCTCGGGACACTTCCACGAGGGGCTCAACTTCGCCAGCGTCCACCGCCTGCCGGTGATCTTCATTTGTGAGAACAACGGCTGGGCGATCTCGGTGCCCCGCGAGAAGCAGATGAGAGTTGCCACCGTCGCGGAGCGCGCCGCCGCCTACGGCATGCCGGGTGTCGCGGTCGATGGCGCGGATCCGCTGGCGGTGTACGACGCCACGATTCAGGCCCTCGAACGCGCCTGCTCGGGTGGTGGCCCGACCCTGATCGACGCTCGGGTCGATCGGCTGACGCCCCATTCCAGCGACGACGACGATCGACGCTACCGCCCGCCGGAGGAGCTGGATCAGGCGCGTCGACGGGACCCGCTCGAGCTTTTCCGCCACGCTTTGCAAGAAAGGCAGATTCTCGATCGCGACCTCGACGACAGTCTGCGCCAGCGCGCGGTGGCCGCGGTCGAAGACGCGGTCAGCTTCGCCGAGGCAAGCCCGGAGCCGTCGCCGGAGACCCTGCGCTGGCACGTTTACCGGGAAGAAGAGAGGTAGGGCGATGGCGCTAAAAACCATCCTCGAGACGGTCCGGGATACCCTGGCCGAGGAGATGGCGCGCGACGAGCGGGTGATGCTCCTGGGGGAAGACGTCGGGGTAAAGGGGGGCGTCTTCAAGGCCACCGAAGGGTTGCTGGAGCGCTTTGGCGATGATCGGGTGATCGACGCGCCGCTGGCCGAGGATGGGATCGTCGGCGTCGCGATCGGCGCGGCGCTGAACGGGATGCGGCCGGTTGCCGAGATCCAGTTTGCCGACTTCATCTATCCGGCGATGGACCAGATCATCAGCGAGGCGGCCCGGATGCGCTATCGAAGCAACGGCGCGTTCGGCTGCCCGCTGGTTATTCGCGCGCCGTACGGCGGGGGCGTTCACGGCGCGCTCTACCACTCCCAATCGCTCGAAGCCTTCTTTTTCCACGTGCCGGGCCTGAAGATCTGCGCCCCGGCCACCCCGGTCGACGCGAAGGGCCTGCTGGCGGCGGCGATCCGTGACGACGATCCGGTCCTCTTCTTCGAGCACAAGCGCCTCTATCGCTCGATCAAGGCCGAGGTCGCGGATGGCGAGCTCGTGCTGCCAATCGGCCGCGCCGAGGTGAAGCGCCCGGGCGACGACCTCTCGATCATCACCTACGGCGCGATGCTCCACCTGGCGCTGGAAGCCGCCGAGCGGCTGGCTACCGAGGACCATGCCTCGGTCGAGGTGTTGGACCTGCGCAGCCTGCTGCCGCTGGACCGCGAGGCAATCGCCGCGACCGTCCACAAGACGAGCCGCGCTCTGATCCTCCACGAGGATACCCGCACCGGTGGCGTTGGTGCCGAGGTCGCGGCGTTCCTGGCCGAAGAGCTCTTCGACGACCTGGACGCGCCGATCGTTCGGTTGGCCGCGCCCGACGTGCCGGCCATGCCCTACAACCACCAGCTCGAGCAGGCTTTCCTTCCTCAGCTCGACGACGTGCTGGCCGCGGCCCGGCGCCTGGCGGCTTATTGACGTCGCTGTCCTTCGATGATTCCGCGCTAGCCGCTGGGCACCACGAGGCTTGCACTGCATCCGGACTTCGGGTTAGCATGACCGAGAGGACGCGCGTGCCGTCCCGCCGGATTCCGCATTCTTCAGTCTGGCTCCCGCATTCTTGCCGAGGAAGGTACGATGCCGCGGATTACCATGCCACAGCTTGGCGAATCGGTCACCGAAGGAACGATTGGGCGCTGGCTCAAGAAGCCGGGTGATCGGATCGCCCGCGACGAGTCCCTGGTCGAGGTCATCACCGACAAGGTCAACGCCGAGATCCCGTCGCCGGTCGCCGGCATCCTCGAGCGAATCAGCGCCGCCGAAGGGGTGGTCGTCGCCGTTGGCCAGGAGATCGGCTTCGTCGCGGTGGCCGGCGAGGTGATGGCCAGGGAACCGGAGCCGACCTCGGTCGCCACCGGAAGCGCCGGCCAGGCGGCCACCGTCGGCATCTCCCGAGAAGCCGATGGCGATGGTCCACGCTCGTCGCCGCTGGTGCGGAAGCTGGCCCGCGAGCATAACCTCGATCTGCGCCAGATCCAGGGAACCGGTCTAGCTGGGCGCATCACTCGCGACGACGTCGAAGCCTACCTGCGAAGCAATCCCGACGCGAGCGCGGGCGGGCTGGCGGCGCCGCCGGCCGAGAGCCTGCCCGCCGCGCGGGCCGGAGACGTATCGGGCGAGCTCGGTCACGATGAGCGCCTGACCCTCACCCCGATGCGTCGGGCGATCGCCCAGCACCTCGCCCAGAGCGCGCGCGAGATTCCCGATGCCTGGCTGATGCTCGAGGTCGACGTGACCCGGCTGGTGCGCCTGCGCGAGGGGATCAAAGAAAGCTTCCGGCGGACCGAGGGGGTCGATCTCACCTACCTGCCGTTCGCCATGAAGGCCGCGGTGGAGACCCTGCGCGAGTTTCCGATCGTGAACGCGTCCTGGCAAGACGGCGAGATCGTCCTCAAGCGCGCGGTCAACCTGGGCATCGCGGTGGCCCTTGAGGACGGGCTGGTCGTGCCGGTGATCGCGAACGCCGATCAGAAGAGCGTGGCCGGGCTGGCCCACGCCCTCGCCGACGTGGTGGGACGCGCGCGGGCGGGCAAGCTCGGCGTTGCCGACGTCGAGGGCGGGACGTTCACCGTGAACAACACCGGCGCCTTCGGCTCGGTTGCGTCGCGGCCGATTATCAATTATCCTCAAGCCGCGATCATGAACCTGGAAGCGATCGTCAAGCGCCCGGTGGTGATCGACGACGCTATTGCCATCCGCTCGATGGTGAACCTGTGTCTTTCGTTCGATCACCGGATCCTGGACGGCCTCACCGCGGGGCGCTTCCTGCAAAGCGTGAAGCGCCGCCTGGAAAGCTGGGAGCCAGGGAGCTCGTTGCACTGAATTTACCATCAATGATCGGCTTGACGATCAACCCGGGTAGAATCGTCGAGCGTTTCTACCCGGGTTGATCGTCAAGCCTCAGTGAGGAGAATATCGTGAGTCCACCAGGAACGCAGCCGATCCCCGTTCTCCCCCGGCCGGACTGGCTGCGTGTCCGGTTCCCGACCGGGCCCAACTATCTCGAGCTGAAGAATCTGGTGCGCGGGCGCTCGCTGCACACGGTCTGCGAGGAAGCCCACTGCCCGAACATCGGGGAGTGCTGGCAGCACCGGACCGCGACGTTCATGATCCTCGGCCGGGTGTGTACCCGCGCCTGTCGCTTTTGCGCGATCACCACCGGGCTGCCGATCGGCGTGGATCGGGAAGAGCCCGACCGGGTCGCTCAGGCGGTCGAGGAGCTTGGCCTGCGGCACGTGGTCGTCACCTCGGTCGCGCGCGACGATCTGCCGGATGGTGGCGCGGGCATCTTCGCCGAGACGATTCGGGCGATCCGTCGCCGCCTGCCAACCTGCTCGGTGGAAGTGCTGATCCCCGATCTCGAGGGGTCGGCCGAATCGCTGCGGATTTTGATGGAGGCCCGACCGGACATCCTCAATCACAACATCGAGACGGTCGAGCGGCTCCAGCGAAAGGTGCGGGCGAAGGCTTTTTACGCGCGGTCGCTGGAGGTGCTACGGCGGGCCAAAGCCATGGAGCCAGGCTCGCTGACCAAGTCGGGCATGATGCTCGGGCTGGGCGAGACGCGCGAAGAGATCGGCCAGGCCCTCCGCGACCTGCGGGCTGTCGACTGCGACATCGTCACGATCGGCCAGTATCTGCGACCGTCGGAGTTCCACCTGCCGATCGTTCGCTACGTGCCGCCCGCCGAGTTCGCCGAGATCAAGGCCGAGGGCATGGCACTCGGCTTCAAGCACGTCGAGTCCGGGCCGCTGGTGCGCAGCTCCTACCACGCCCACGAACAGGTCCAGCGGGCCACGGCGTGAGCGGGCCTCACCCCCTGCCCCTCTCCATC
>JBOGTX010001013.1:0-4373 GCA_050695695.1 Chloroflexota bacterium | reverse complement strand
CTCCATAAGCTGCGCCTGCACGAGCGGGTGGAGGGAAAGAACCGAGAATTGGGGAGCCATGGCCGGGCCGGCGAGGGAAAGCCCCGGTGAGCGATCGTGACGAGAAAATGGTCCCGCCCGCGCCGCTCGACGGGTTGAAGGTGCTGGACGTCGCCACCTTGTTCGCCGGGCCGGTGATCGCGACCCTGATGGCCGACTTCGGCGCCGACGTGATCAAGGTCGAGCACCCGCGCGGGGACGCATTGCGGGGCTTCGGCTGGCAAAAGGACGGGCTCTCCCTCTGGTGGGCGCTGATCAGCCGCAACAAGCGCTGCGTCACCCTCGACCTGAACCAGCCGCGTGGCCAGACCCTCCTGAAGGAGCTGGCGGCCGACGCCGACGTCCTGATCGAGAACTTTCGACCGGGCACGATGGAGCGCTGGGGGCTCGGCTACGAAGAGCTGAAGGCGGTGAATCCGCGACTGATCATGGTGCGGGTCACCGGCTTCGGCCAGGACGGGCCCTACCGCGACCGGCCGGGCTTCGGCACGCTGGCCGAGGCGATGAGCGGCTTCGCCGAGATCAACGGCTATCCCGACGGCCCGCCGACGCTGCCCACCCTGGCGCTGGCCGACGTCGTCTGCGCCCTCTTCGGCACCTTCGCCAGCATGTTCGCGCTCTACCACCGCGACGCGAAGGGCACCGGCCAGGGGCAGATGATCGATCTGAGCATCTACGAGCCGTTCTTTTGGATCCTCGGTCCCCAGGCGCTCGTCTACGACCAGCTCGGGATCGTCCAGGGGCGCACCGGCAACCGCGCTCCCTTCGCCGCGCCGCGCAACGCCTACCGCGCGCGCGACGGCCGCTGGCTGGCGCTCTCGGCCAGCGCCCAGTCGATCGCCGAGCGGGTGATGCGGCTGGTCGGGCGCGCCGACGTGGCCGCCGAGCCCTGGTTCCGGAATCACACCGGACGGGTGAAGCATGCCGACGAGCTTGACGAGATCATCGGCGGCTGGATCGGCGAGCGGTCATCGGAGGAGGTGCTGCGGACATTCGAGGAGTTCCAGGCGGCGATCGCGCCGATCTACTCGATTGCCGACATCATGCTCGATCCACAGTATCGCGCCCGCGAGACGATCACCACCCACGTCGATCCACGCCTCGGCCCGGTCAAGATTCAGAACGTTATCCCGCGGCTCTCGGAAACCCCGGGCCGGCTGCGCCACCTGGGGCCGGACCTCGGAGCGCACAACCGGGAGATTTACGTCGACAAGCTGGGCTATTCGGAGTATGAGATCGAGGCGTGGCGGAAAGCGGGCATCGTCTGAGCCGGCGCTTTGACCGGCACCGTGCGAACGATCATAATGGTGGCAATGAAACCTCGGCTTGGGAAGGAGCGTAGCATCCGATGCATCCGATTTTGATCGAGGCGCTCGCCGAGCGCGCGGCGACCGGTCGGCCGATTCGGGTCGCGCTCGTCGGGGCCGGGCGCTTTGGCACGACCGTCGCCGCCCAGTTGAGCCAGATGCCGGCGCTGCGCCTGAGCGTCGTCTGCGACGTCCGCGCCGAGAACGCCCGGGGGGCCTGGGAGGCGTTCGGCGGACCCGCGTCGAGCGAGCGCGCCCTGCTCGACGCGCGGTCGGTCGACGACGTGGCGAGCGCGGTGGACGAGGGGCGTCCGGTCGTGACCGGCAACGTCGAGGCCGCGGTTGGCGCGCCGGTCGACGTGGTCGTCGAAGCGACCGGCCTGCCGGAAATCGCGGCGCGCACCGCGCTCGGCGCGATCCGCGCCGGCCACCACGTCGTGATGGTGACGGTCGAGGCCGACGTTCTGGTCGGTCCGCTGCTCCGGCGCCAGGCCGATCAGGCCGGCGTCGTCTACACCCTGACCGACGGCGACCAGCCGGCGGTGACCAAGCGGCTCTGCGACTGGGCAAAGGCGCTGGGCTACCAGGTCGTCGCCGCCGGGCGCGGTACCCGCTTCTATCCGTCGGATGCCGTCGGTCTACCGGAGGAGGCGTTCGCCCGCTACGGCTACAGCGAGGACCTGGTTACCCGGCGGCGCTTCAACGCCCAGATGTACAACTCGTTCCGCGACGGCTCGAAGGCCCAGATCGAGATGTGCGCGCTGGCCAACGCCACCGGCCTGGTGCCCGACCAGCGCGGCATGCACGAGCCGGCGGCCGGGATCCCCGATCTACCGCGCCTCTTCGCGCGAAAGGAAGACGGTGGGTTGCTCGCGCGGGCCGGCGTGGTCGAGCTGGCGAATTGCGTCGGGCCCGACGGCCAGGACGTGCCACACGGCATGGCGAACGGCGTCTTCGTCGTCCTGGGCACCGAGAACCCGATCCTCCAGGAAGACCTGCCGTTCTATGGTCTGCCGGCCGCGGTCAACGGTCGGTACGCGGCGTTCTATCGACCGTTCCACCTCTGCGGAGTGGAGACGCCGCTCTCGATCGCCGAGGCGGCACTGCTCCGGCGGGCAACCGCCGCGCCGCTGCCGACGCCGGTCGCCGACGTGGTCGCGGTCGCCAAGCGTGACTTGCGGGCCGGCGACCTGCTCGACGGCAGCGGCGGCAAGAACGTTCGCGCGGTGATCGAGCGCGCCGAGGTCGCCCGGGCCGAGCGCCTTTTACCCGAGGGGCTGGCCTACGGCGTGCCCCTGCGGCGCGACGTCGCCCGGGGCGAGCCGATCACCTGGGACATGGTCGAGCTCAAGGAGAGCGCGCTCGCGGTGCGGCTGCGCCGCGAGCAGGACGGGCTGTTCGGATGAGCAAGCGGTGAGGTACGAGCCGACGTTCGGACCACGAATATCTGGACCGCGAAGGTTCGGATCACGAATGGCACGAAAGAGCGCGAAAGGCGCGAAAAAGGAACGGCGGCCCGACGCGGCCTTTCGAGCCTTACCCGCGGCTTCGCGGGTCCCGTGGCTCAAAGGTTTCGCCTGGCCCGGCCCGTGGTCCTTGATCAATTTATCGCGTCTGGTGGTACACGAACTCATGATGGATCTGGCCAATCGAGAAAGCCCCGATTTCACCTGGGTCGCCGACGACCTGGCAATTGGCAGTCAGGTCATGTCCGACGAGTGGCTCCTCGTCGGCGCGGCGGGTGTTGGCGCGATCGTCGATTGCCGCGCCGAGGCGTCGGATCCGGCCGACCTGCTCGCCTCGCTCGGGATCGCGTTTCTTCACCTGCCAACCCGAGACTGTGGCGACTTCAACCCGGAGCAGGTCCGCGAGGGTGTCGCCTGGGTGGAGCAGCGGCTCGCCGAGGGGCGGCGGGTGCTGGTCCACTGCCAGGCCGGCAAGGGCCGGAGCGTGCTGATCGGCGCGGCGGTGCTCACTCGCCGCGGACTGACGCCCGATGGCGCGGTGGCCCTGATCCGCGAGCGCCGCCCGATCGTGACGCCAACGCCCGGCCAGATCGCCCGGCTGCGAGAGTTTGCCGAGCGGCGGGAAGTGGAAGCTAGCGGCTAGCAAGCGGCCAGGCTGACATGGCGCTTGCCGGCGACGGCACCGGGAGGATCGTCACGATGCGATATGACCGCTCTATCGAAAAGGTTCCGGGGGTCCAGGGCGGCGAGCCGGTCATCAAAGGGACGCGCACGCCGGTGCGTACGGTCGCTTGATATTTTCAGGTCTACCAGGGCGATCTGAAAGAAGTCCACGGTGCGCTGTCTCATCTCACGATGAACCAGATCGAAGCAGCCATGGCCTACTACAAAGACCACACTGTGGAAATCGACGGCCACGTCGAGCGCCATCGGCAAGCGTTGCTGAAGGTTCACGCCGCCTGATGGCCGGGTTGGGCGTCAGGGTCTACATCGACGACGACGTCCATAAAGACCTCGCGCCGCACTCCGGCATCGCGGCTACGATGCCGTCGGTTGTCAGGAGCGGTGCAACCACAGTTCAGCGCCATTGCGGTTCCGAAACAAGCGCGAATCTTATAAGCAGGTAATAGGTTGTCTGTCTCACGTGAGAGGGGTGCCAGTTGGCCACTAAAAGGAGCGAATTATGCGCGATCGAAGCAAATCCGGCCTAACGAATTTGCGCCTGGCCGATCTGCAACTCGGTCGAACTACACCACCCGTCACACCCTAACGAAGCCTTGAGTGTCAAACGAGCGCTCAAGATCAGCTGACGAGAAGCAATAGCTCAACGACCCCTTGGGTTTCGACCGTTGCGCGCCTGAAGTCCCTTTTGGGAGACGGTTGGCCTGAGCTGACGTTCCCCGTGGCCGGGTCAGGTATGGGAACCGTAAACTACCAACGAGGAGTCCGGCGCGGGTAACCGCTTCTTGTATGTCCGTAAAGAGCTGGTTTGGATGAACCACGAGAACGAGATCACCATCCTTGTCACGTCCGAAACTGAGGTGCTGATACGGAGGAAGCC